>CAMDMH010000104.1 GCA_945901835.1 Devosia equisanguinis
GGCCGCTCGCAACCGCCAGACGAGATTTAAAAACGCGCCGCCGGGGTGCACGGCCTCCAGTCGGGCTTAAGCCCTCCCGTCGGCCGTCCACCCCGGCGCAGTCTCACCCTGATTGACGACGTGTCTCACCTTGATTGTCGCGCGGCACAAACCTCTGTCTCGACGCCCTAGGCATCACCGCAACCTGATCGTCACGCGATCGACGCGGCCCTTGGCGTCGATCACCGACAGCTTCACGAACCCGCGCCCGTCCGGTTGCCACTCGATCTCACGTTGCCCGCGACCGTCCGCGATCGGCGCACCGTCGACGAGCCACGTCAGCGGCAGCGCTCCGCCCTCGGCTTTCAGCACGACCGGCATGCCCTCGCCTGCTAACTCCACTTCGGAACGGTCGGGCGGGAACGCGATCTGCACCGGTGGATCGAGGAACGCGCCCGTCGTTCGTTCTTCGATGCCCTCGACGAACCGCTTCAGCGGCTGCGGCAGCGCCCCGCCACTCGCTTTCAGCGCGCCGCTCGGCGCTCCGGCGAGCGGAGCCCGCGACTGCGCCACGCGGGGGAAGGCATCGAACAGCAATGGCGCGGCGGCAGCACGTCCTGTCAGGCCCGCGGTCGAAGCCCCATCCGGCCGCCCGACCCAAACCGCGATCGTGTGTCGCCCGTCGTAGCCTACGGCCCAGGCGTCACGATAGCCATAAGACGTTCCCGTCTTGTAGGCGATCCGCCCACCGATCGTGCTCGGCGGCGTCGGCGCGTCCTTCAGAATGTCCGTCACGTACCACGCAGCCACCGGAGATAGCATCTGGCTCTTGCCCGTAGGGCGGGTTAGCGCGTTGGCGCGTAACCCGCCGCCCCCCGGCACGACTTTCGCGGGACTGTAGACTAGCCCCACCGTCTCCCCGCCCCGCGCCACCGCCGCATACATCTGCGCGAGATCGGCAAGCTTCATACCGAGACCGCCTAGCCCTACCGCCAGGGTGGGCTCGCCGTCTCCAGGCAGCACCGGCACGACACCGTTGCGCTTGAAGCGCGCGATCAGGCGTGGCGGCCCGAGTGCATTGAGTACCTTCACAGCGGGAATGTTCAGCGACTGCGCCAGCGCATCGCGGATCGATACCGTGCCGTGGAAATCCTCGTCGAAGTTCTTCGGCGTATAGCCGCCGAACCGTGTAGGTCGGTCCTCGATCAGCGTTTCGGGATGCGCGATGCCGCTCTCGAACGCGAGCCCGTAGATGAACGGCTTCAGCGTCGAGCCGGGCGAACGGATCGCCTGCGTCATGTCGATCGCGCCGAGCCGCGACGCATCGAAGTAATCCGACGACCCGACATGCGCGATCACCTCCCCGGTGCGATGATCCACGACGAGTATCGCCGCCGAAAGCTTCTCGCCGAGCGACCGTGCATGGCCCCTTGCAAGCGTTTCCAGATTGGCCTGCACATCGCGCGACACAGTCAGGTGATGCACGGATACCTTCGGCAGCCTGGCGATCTCGGCTTCGGCCAGATGCGCGGCGAGCTTGGGAAACTCCGCGCGCTGCGTCGGCACGGTCTCTGCGTTTGCACGCTTCGCTTCTTCCGCCGTGATGATGCCGCTCTCGACCGCCTTCGCCAGCACGCGGCCCCGCGCAACGCGGGCAGCACCGGCGTATCGGTCCGGCCGGCGCATCCCTGGCGACTGCGGGAGAGCCACCAGCAGCGCTGCTTCGCCGATCGAAAGCCGCCGCGGCTCCTTGCCGAAGTAGGCCCAGGACGCCGCGCGCACCCCTTCGATGTTGCCACCGAAAGGTGCGAGCCGCAGATAGAGCCGCAGAACCTCGTCCTTGGACAGGTTCATCTCGAGCTGCAGCGCGCGGATCGTCTGGCGCACTTTGCCCATCGCGGAGCGCTCGTGCTCGCCTTCGAGCAGACGCGCCACCTGCATTGTCAGTGTCGAGCCGCCCGACACCAGCCGGCGATAACGTACGAGTTGCCACGTCGCACGCGCGAACGCGATCGGATCGGCGCCCCAATGCATCCGGAAGCGCCGGTCCTCGAACGCCAACAGCATCGCGATGTAGCGCGGATCGACCTCGCGCCCTTCTACCGGCAGACGCCACCGCCCCTCCGGCGTCGTGAACGCGCGCAACAGTTGCCCGTTACGATCGAGCACGGTCGTCGAGACATGATCACCCCGCGCGATCGGCGGCCGCCCCATGATCGCCGCCCCGATCCCGAACCCGACGACAGGCAGCGCAACGAGCAGCAGTAGCAGCCCCGCCATCTTGCGGAGCCTGCTTGCTATGTCGACGCGACTGTTTCGCAGACCGAACAGCATTTCATCTCACCCAGGGCATTCAGGCACTCACATCAAGTCTTGCGTTCCCGGACGCCGAGCGGCCGGCAGCGATCCGAAGCATTTTCGCGCCGCAGTTGCCGGCAAAGCGAGTAGGGAGGCGAGCCGGGATCTTTCCCCGAACTTGACTGGGAAAGGCCCCGGCTCTCGGCCTACGCATGGGCCGGGGACGCAGGCGGTCTGAGTACTACTCCTTCGCAGTCACCGTGAGCCGCCCGGCCGCCGACCGCGCGTAACGCTCCGGTCGGTACATGTCTTCGACGGTTGCGGCGGGATGCACGAAGCTGCCGGGCGTAACGGCGCGCACCATGTAGGCGACGGTAGCGCTCGCTACCGGTCCCTTCTTGGCTGCGTCGTCATCGTCGTCGTCCTCGCTGCGCGAGGTGCGGCCGGAGAAGTTGAACGCCGCCACGAACCGGTCGTCACGGAACTCGGTGTGCTCCGGCCGCGCGGTAGTTTTCAGCCACTCCATACTCTTGAGATCGGCACTGTCGATGATCCGCGGATTCTCGATCTCGAGGCCCGCCGGCAGCCGGTCGACCAGCATCACCCGGCCGCCCTTGTCCGTCGCATCGACTTTCACGACGACGACGAGGCGATCGTTCTGGGCGAGCGTGCCGGTGCCACCCTGCGCGCTCTTGAGGTCGACCTTCTTGCCGTCGAGCGTGTAGTAGCTGCGCTCTATCTTGAAGCCCTTCTCGACGGCGGGTTCCGGAGTCAGCGCCGCACCGATGATCGACACGACGGCGTCGACCGCCGCATCGCTCTCGTTGGTGATGACGAGCTGGCCATCCATCAACTCGGGCCCGGTCAGGCTGCGCATCAGCTGCCCCTTGTGTGCGACGCCGCCGACGTTGAGTTCCGTCGTCGCCGCCTGGTCGGCCAGCGCGCGGGCAGCCAGCAGGATCCACGCTTGTTCCTGCGTCGATGTGTAGGTCCGCTCGGAGAACGCTTTCGCGAGCACGCCGGCGAGCTGGGGGACTTCACCGGGCAGCACGCGCGTCTCGGAAGCCAGAGTCAGCATCGCTGCGCCGTCACGCACGCGGCTTCCGTAGTCGGCCCGATACTCGGACGTCTTCTCGGCCGGCAGATCGAGCGCTGCACGGAACGCGCGCTCGGCCCGATCCTTCTCGCCGATCATCGCGAGCGACGCGCCGAGCTGAGCTTTCGCCAGCGACGACGAGAAGCGGTCGAGACGCGTGTCGGCGTAGTAGCGCAGCTCACCCACCGGCGCGCGGCCGTTACGTGTCAGCACGTAGAGCGCGTACGCTCGGTCTTCGCCGCCTTTCTCGAAGTCGGACGCGTAAGAGACGAACGACTGCAGCCGGTCGAGCGCCGAGGTGAACGCGATCGGCTTCACCTCGTAGCCCGCCTCCTTCGCGCGCGTCAGGAAGTCCGTGATGTAGGCCGTCAGCCACATGTCCGGATTGCGCGGACCCCAGATGCCGAACGCACCCGACGAGGTCTGCATCTCGAGCACGCGATCGATCGCGCCTTGCACCCGCTCCTTCAGATTTACGTCGGCGCGCAGCCCGAGCTTCGACGCCATCTCGTTGGCATAAAGCAGCGGTAGCGCGCGCGATGTGGTCTGCTCCGCGCAGCCGTACGGATAGCGGTCGAGCTGCGTCAGCAAGCCCGGCACGTCGAATGCCGCAACCGGTCCGACGTTGACGTTGATCGCCGTGCGGCCCGGGATCAGATCCGCCAGCATGTCCTTCGACACCGTGATGCGGCCTTTACGGGGTGCGAGCTTCGCCACGGTGACACGCTTGATGTCGCCGCCGGGAACCTTCACGTCCAGCGTCAGCCGCCGCTTCACGTCGACGCCACCCGGTCCGGTGACGCGAACGTCGTAGCTCTGTAGGCCGGCCGCCGTAGGCTTCACCGTCAGCCGTTCCGAACGGCGTTCGCCGGACTTCAACGCGACGCTGCGATTGACGAGGCTGACCGCCTCACCTTTCACGCCGTCGAGGGGAAGCGCATTGATGTTGAGCGTGTAGCCGCCCGCAGCACCTTCGACGTTGTGCAACGAGAGATCGAACCGCGCCTCGTCGCCGAGCGTCAGGAAGCGCGGCGTGCTCGCGGTGAGTGCCACCGGATCGCGCACGATCACGTCCTTCATGCCGTGGCCGACCTTCGCGCCGCTCCACGCGACCGCCATCAGGCGAACCTGGCCGTTGAACTCCGGCAAGTCGAACTCGACGCGCGCGGTGCCGTCGGCGCCGACACGCACGATACCCGAATGCAGCGCCAGCAGCGTCTCGACCGGAGGCGTGCCCGACATCGACATGCCGCCGACGGCGCTGTCGTCACCGCCGGATCGCAGCTTGCCGCGCTCGGCTCGCATACCGTCGATCAGGCGCCCGTAGAGATCGCGCATTTCAGTGCCGAGCTTCGTCTGGGCATAAAGCCAGCTTTCCGGCTTCGGCGCTTCGAAGCGCGTCAGGTTTAGAATGCCGACATCGACTGCTGCGACGGTAACGCGGGCATCCTCGCCGCGCGCAAGACCATCGACCTTCAGCGGCACCGACAGACGGCTGCCCGAGCCGACCTTCTCCGGCGCGGAGAGCTGCACGTTGAGCGTCCGCTCGGACTGGTCGACCTGCAGCCACTTCAGCCCGATCGCCCGCGACGGCATGCGCCGCGCCTTCTCGTCGAGCGGCCGGTAGAGCGACGCGGAGATGTACGCGCCAGGACCCCAGTCCCGGCCGACATCCAGAGAAACTTCACCACCGCCGTTGGGCAGATCGAGCGTGCGATGCGAGACGAGCCCGCTGCCCAGAACCGTGACGAGCAGCTTGCCGCCCTGCCGGCTCGCGACCTTCAGCTTTGCTTGCTCGCCGGCCTTGTAGACCGGCTTGTCGAGCGCGACATCGAGCATTTCGGGCGTATCGGCTGCCTCGCCGCCATACCACCCCGCATTGAACAGGAAGCTCGACATCGGCCCGCCGGTATCCGTGCTGGCGACTTCGAGACGATACCGGCCGCTGTCGAGCTTCTGCGCGATGCGCGCCGGCGTATCCGTCTGGCTGTCGAGCAGGCCGTTGCCGGCCTTCCGCGTCAGCGTCACGCTGTCGTACTGCCAGCTGTCGTCGCGGCGATACCACTGCCAGCTGCTCTCCAGGCGATAGAGCGTCCAGGCGAGCCGCTTGCCGCCGAGCCGGCGATTGGCCTCGTCGAGCATGACAATGTCGAACGACGCGCTCTCCCCTTCACCGATCGATTCGCCGGTGAAGCTCGGCTTGATACCGATGCGCTGCAACTTCGGATCGACCGGCATCGTGATCTTGCGCTCGATCGCGCGGCCGCCGGGCTCGCGCAGGCGCACCATCACTTCTGCCGTCAGCGGCTGCGCGGTGCGCGGGATCGGCGGCAGCAGGACTTCGAGAGGCAACTCGCCCTTGCCATCTGTGCCCGGCACATTCTCCAACGCCTTTCGTACGGCGGTGATCTTCTCGTCCGCTAGTCCGAAACGATAGCCCGGGAAGCCCGCGACTTCCTTGCCCCCCGCCTTTACGACCACCTCGCCTTCCGCAGCTAAGTTCGCTGCCGGCGGGCCGTAGAGATAACGGCCGGCGACGTTGATCGTGCCGGGAACTTCGGGCGTCAGCGCCGCTTGCGCGGGCGTCAACTTGAGTTCGAGCCGCTCGGGCACGAAGTCCTCGACGAGGAACGACACGGCGGACAGCGGATCAGCCTTCGGATCTGTGTGCAGCTTCGCCCGCCATGTGCCCGTCATCGCAGTGCCGCTGAGGCGCAGAGCATGCGCGCGGCCGCCGAGGCCCTGGTCGGTCACGGCGATTCGGCTGTGCTCGACGCCATCGGGACGCGTCACGATCAGCGTCGCGGGAACAGCGGAGGCAGTGCCCACCTTGTCGCGCAGCAGTGCGTTGAGATGTACCGTCTCGCCGGGACGATAGACGCCGCGATCGGCATAGAGGAACGCATCGAGCGCGCCGGCTCTCTCGCGGCCCTTCACGCCTCGGTCGGAAAGATCGAACGCACCCGAGGCCACGTCGAGGAAGGCGTATTGCCCATTGGCCGTCTCCGCGACCAGCAGTGCAGGTTGCAACCCGCCTTCGCCGCGCACGAGGCCCGGCTCGAACCGGACGTAGCCCGCGCCGTCCGTTTTGCCCTGCGCCAGCACCTCGTTGTTGCGCGCGACGATCTTCACCGCAGCACCGTTGACAGGCTCGGTCGAGGTCAGCGAACGCGCGAACGCGTGCAGGCCATTGTCACCCGTGAACGCCGCGTGGCCGAGATCGGAAACGATGAACCACTGCGTCGAGGTCTCGCCATTGTCGTCGTCGCCGTTGCGGCCCTTCTTGTCGAGCGTACGCGCCACCATCGCGTATACGCCTGGCTTGAGTTCGGGGATGGCTTCGCCGATCGGCACCGCGGTGGTCACCTCGGCATTGAGCTTCGGCGTCACGTCGAGTTCGCCTGAGTAGACCTTCGATCCGCGCTCCTGGCCGAGCGTTACGGCATCCGAAGCAGAAAGCTGCTTCAGGAAATCACCGTTGCTGCTGGTGACAGACGTCAGGTTGCGGTCGTTGATGCGATAGATCTCGATGCCGAGACGGCTCGAATTGATCGAGACGACGGGCAAACCTTGCTGGCCTCGCGCAGGCAGCACGTAGCTTTTGCCGGAGAACCGCACGCTCGGCGAACGGTCGCGCACGTACACCGGCACGAGGGTCGGCTTCAGCAGCGCCTCGCCGATCTCGGACGGAAGGCCCGCGCGCAGCGCGATCTCGTAGCGCTTGCCGTGGCCGAGGCCCTCGATGCACACCTGCCGGCCCTCGCCGGTCAGGTTGTCGGCCGGCTTGCCGTCGATCGAGACGAAGCGCGAAAGGTCGGTTTCCGCACGCAGCAGTCGCTCGGAGAACTGGATGCAAAGCCGTGGATCCTGCGCCTCGTTCTCGACGGTGTAGTCCATCATCCGGAAGCCATGCTGGCCACGCAGCGTCTCATAGGTGGCCCGAACCTGGGCGTTGTCGACGAGCGTCAGGCTCGCGGAAAGCGCGTCGATCGCGGGCCGCCAGAACTGCCGGCGGCGGAACGTCTCGCCGACACCGGCGAGTGCGCGGGCCTTGGCGGCAGGGTTTGGCGCACGCTGATAGGCGATGGAGGCCGCCGCCGCCGCATTCACCGGCAGCTCATAGCGTTCTTGCCCCTCCGCCTTGGGCTTGATCGCGAGTAGCGCCCGCGACAGTGAGAGCCAGGTTTCCCAGTCGGCCGGATCGAGCGCCGCGGCAATGGAGAGTTGTTTCGATGCGCCGCGCGGATCGGCCGCCAGCAGCTTCTCGCCAGCAGCCCGAATCTCGCGTGCACGCCGCCCCTGCGTGGTGGCTGCGGGCAGATCTTTCTTGAGTTGCGCTTCGTAACGCAAGGCGTCGCGTTGCGCGCCGGGGTGCGCAAACGGGGCAGCCAGCGGTGGCTGCTGAGCCGGTGATTGTTGTGCCGCCGCGTGCTGTGTGAGTGCTGAACTGCACATCAGGGCGAGTGCGAATATGGCGATCGTGCGGAGCATGGGGACCCTCATGACAACGAGGTGGCAAATGTCTTCTGCCGGTCCGTGCACCATCACTCAATGCTGCGGGCAATTCCAGGCGCCGGCGCGAAAGATCTGCCGACAAAATCGGATAATTGCGCCCAATTGCGGGCGTCTATCCGGGCTTTCGCTCAGCTGTGAGCCCAGAACAGCCGGTGGTTTAGCGTAGGGTGGAACAGCGCAGCGTATTCCGCCGTATACGAGCCGCCACAGCGCAAACGAAAAACCAGTGGAGCATGCTCCACTGGTTCCAAAAATATCGAGGTGTCCAGAGCGGCGAGGCGTCAGCTCGATGACGAGCCCAGGGGATCGTTCGCCGTTTCCTCTGCGGCGACGGCCGGGAGGCAGACTTCGGGGTCGGCCGGCTTTGCAAGCTGGAAGAGGTCGTCCGGCATCGGCTCGCAGGTCTCCCACAGGCGGTCGAACGACGTCTTCGCCCAGTCGGCGGTCTTGCCGCAATCGGCGACGTAGCACTCGTAGGCGTCGCGCTTCATCGGATCGCGGCGCATGCAATCTCCGACCCAGCTGGCGGTCTGG
>CAMDMH010000105.1 GCA_945901835.1 Devosia equisanguinis
CGACTTCAACATGGGGGCGATGGAGAACAAGGGCCTCAACGTCTTCAACGACCGGCTTATCCTGGCTTCGGCCGAGACGGCGACAGATGCCAACTACGAAGCGATCGAGAGTGTCGTCGCGCACGAGTACTTCCATAATTGGACGGGTAACCGCATAACGTGTCGCGACTGGTTCCAGCTCTGTCTGAAAGAGGGCCTGACGGTCTATCGCGACCAGGAATTCTCGGCGGACGAACGCTCGCGGCCGGTGCAGCGAATCTCCGACGTGCGGCAGCTCAAGGCGGCGCAGTTCCCCGAGGATGCGGGGCCGCTCGCTCATCCGGTGCGGCCGGACCACTACATCGAGATCAACAATTTCTACACAGCGACAGTCTACGAAAAAGGCGCCGAGCTCGTCCGCATGATCGAGACGATCGTGGGCAGCAACGGTTTCCGCAAGGGCATGGATCTCTATTTCGAGCGCCACGACGGGGAAGCAGCGACCGTCGAGGACTTCATCAAGAGCTTCGAAGACGCGGCGGGCGTCGATCTGGCCGAGTTCAAGCAATGGTACGGCCAATCGGGCACGCCCGAGCTGATCGCAAAATTGACGTGGGACCGCGCGGCGAAGACGGCAGAGCTGACTTTCGAGCAGGTCAACACGCCGACCGTACGCGAGCCGAAGAAGAAGCCGATGCACATTCCCGTTCGGACGGGGCTGATCGGCGCCAACGGGGCCGAGATCCCGATCGTGCTCGATGATGGCACGCCGGTGCGCGACGGCATCCTGCATGTGCGCGAGCGAAAACAGACGTTCAGGTTCGGCGGCGTGACATCGCGGCCTGTGCCGTCGCTGCTGCGCGGGTTCTCCGCGCCGGTGAGGCTTTCGATCGATCTCGCCGAGCGCGATCTCGAGTTCCTGATGGTGCACGACGGCGATCTCTACAATCGCTGGCAAGCGGCAAGCGATTTCGCGATGCGCACGCTCATTCATCTGGTGCGGGCGCGGGAGGCAGGGAAGCGCTCGTCCAAAGGTGCTGCGTACGTGGCGGCGCTGAAGGCGATCATCGCCGACGAGAAGCTGGAGCCGGCCTACGTGGCGGAGTTGCTGCGGTTGCCGAGCGAGTCCGACATCGCCCGGGAGATCGCCCGCAACGTCGATCCGGGCGCGATCCATTCGGCGCGCAGGCAACTCGTCAAGCTCGTGGGAACGCTGCTGGGCGACGACCTCGAACGGCTCTACCAGAAGCACACCGTGAAGGGCGCGTTCTCGCCGGATGCGGCAGGTGCGGGACGGCGTGCGCTGCGCAATACGGTATTGAGCCTGCTCGTCGCGCGCGACACGCCGGCCGACCGCAAGCGGGTGATCGATCATTCGCGGCGCGCGACCAACATGACGGACGAGGCGCATGCGCTCTATCTGATCGCCGGGAGCAAGGCACCGGAGCGAGACGAGGTGCTGCAAGCTTTCCACGACCGCTGGAAGGGCGATCACCTCGTGATCGACACGTGGTTTGCGGCGCAGGCGATCGCGGCGGAGCCAGGCGTGCTCGCGCGCGTCGAAGCGCTCATGCGCAACCCGCTGTTCTCGCTCACGACGCCCAACAAGGTGCGGGCGCTGATAGGCAACTTCGCGATGGGCAATCCCTCGCAGTTCAACCGGGAGGATGGTGCGGGCTACCGTTTCCTGGGGGCCCAGGTGCTCGCGATCGAAAAGTTCAACCCGCAGGTCGCGGCGCGGCTTTTGAACGCGTTCCGAAGCTGGCGGGCGCTCGAGCCGGAGCGACGGCGGCAGGCGCGAAAAGTCCTGCAGGGAATTGCCAAAACCGAGGGGCTTTCGCGCGACGTCTTCGAGATCGCGTCGAAGATGATCGAGTAGGCGGCAAACCATCCGTGGAAGTTGCGACTGCATGTGTAGATGCTTGGCTTGAAGCAGCTAAGTAGCGGCAACTGTTGCTTTTTTGCCTGCCTGGTGGCTGCCTTTATTGCGCCCGAATCGTTGCGGCTCGACAGATCGCGGCGGATCACGGCATGGTCTGTTTCAGCGATTCGGAAGGGTTGGCGGGGTTCCGGATCAGGGCGGCGACTACAGTTCGGCTGGGCATTTCAAATTCTGGGGGATTGCAGAATGGCGGTTGCTACCGATGCCGGTCAGTGGGGAGACACCAACCATGGCAATGTGGGCCGGACCGACGGCGCCGCGTCGGGGCGGGGTTGGTCCAGCGACGGGTGGTCCAATGTGCGTCCGCTCGATCGGGGAGCTGCCGGGGCGGTTGGGCAGTGGATCGAGCTGCTCGCCAGCATCAGTCATGAACTGCGCACGCCGCTCAATGCCGTGATCGGCTTCTCGGATGCGATGCAACAGGAGGTGTTCGGTCCTATCGGCAACGCGAGATACCGCGAGTATGTGGGCCATATCCGCTCGAGCGGCGTCGAGTTGCTGAAGGCGGCCGAAGACGCGCTGACCATGACGGCCGTCCTCGCCCAGCCAAAAGCTTCCGCGCTCGAAGATTTAGCGCTGGCCCCCATGCTCGATGGTGCACTGGAAGAGATTGGCTGGCGGGACCTCGGTCGCGGTGTCGTCGTGGAGGCTCAGATCGGCGAAGGGCTCGACGTGCGCGGCGACCGCCGCATTTTGCCACGCGCTATCCGACAGATGATCGCAATCGCTCATTCGCGCGCGGCGGCCGGTAGTTCGATCCGTATCTCCGCTGCGAGCGTGCACGGACAGGTCGAACTGGTGGTGCAGGTGACCGATGTGGTGGACGGCGCCGCGCCGCTGATACAGCCAGGAACTGAGCTTTCCGGTTTCGAGGTCGGGCTGGGGCGCCGTGAGTTGGCGCTTTGGCTCGCTTCAGGTCTTCTCGATCTGATGGATTGCCGGCTCGAGGTGGAAACGGACGCCGGCGGTCTGCGCCTGCGCACGACGCTGGAGCAGAGCATGCAGGGATTGTTTTTCGGGGACGACCAGGTTTGCAGCGCCTGAAGGATGTCGAGTTCAGTTCCTTCGCTGTCCGGTGGCGGGCTCATCACCGTCACCGCGCTCGCCGCGCCATCTGCCCCGGCGGTCGCCCCCGTGGCCGCGCCAGTTCAAGTAGGCGCGCCTTTCCGCCGGGGTCAGACGTTCGCCCAACTCGGGCAGAAGCTTCTGTGTCGTGCGGCGTAGATTGTCCTCGGCTTCGAATAGACGGTCCTGGGCTGCGATGAACGCGGGCTTGTCGAATGGGTCGGCGAGGAAGGCGCGTGCTGCATCGGCGCGAGCGCGGCGCAACTCCATACGCAGCGGGCGCAGGACTGCAATCGGGCGTTCGGGCAGGCTTGCGCGGCGCAACTCCTCCCGGCGCTGTTGCGGGAGTGTGTTGACGAAGGCTGGAATCGAGGCCTCCACAGCGCCTCCGGCCATCGCGAAATTGGCACGCGCTATCCACACGCCGCGAATGATCACGCCGATCAACAGGGCGTTGAAGGCGAGCGAAGCGATCAGCAGGTACCGCGGCCATCGGCGTTGCGGCGGCGGCGTGGGGAGCGCGTCCGTCATAGGGTCTCCTCGTCGTTGAGGTCATCGCCGATCGCGGCGATCGCGGGATCGATCACCGTCGATATGCCGGCAACCTCGGCCAGCTCCTGGAACACCGGGGTGAGATTGAGGCTGCCGCCCAGATAGATGCCGGCCATCAGGCAGGCGGCGATCAGACCGGCGGTCTGCCAACCATGGCTGGGCAGCGCTCGTGGCTGTGGCTTCGGCCTGATGGTGACGACGTTGTCTTTCGATTGCTGTGGTGAGGCCGGCTTCGTGCTTCCAGTTGGAGCTTGTCCGGCCACGGCGGTCGCCATGATCCGATCGGCAAGGGCAGCGGCCCGCGCCGGGGAAATGTGAGCCGGGACTTCGATTGCGGTGTCGAGCAGCCGATCGAAAGCCCGCGCTCGGGCCAGCATGCCTTGAGCTTCGGGATCTGTAGCGGCCAGTGCTGCGATCCTGGCACGGACGCGTGGCGGCCAGCGGGCTGGATTGCCGCCGCAGGTGTCGAGGAGGTGCGCAAGCTCGGCTCGCGGCGTCTCGAACTCGGTGTTTGTCGTCATCTTCTTCTTGCCTTTCCGGGGGGAGCGGTCGGGCTCCGCCGCGTCATCGCTTGCGCTGATCTCATGATTCTCCACCATCGCCGGGGAGAAGCTGCCGCCACTCGTCCTTCAGTGTGCCGCGCAACGTGCGCCGGGCACGCGACAGCAGTGATTCCACGGCCTCGTCGCTCACGGCGAGCGCTTTGGCGACCTCGCTCTGGCTCAGCCCTTCAAAGTGGAACAGCGCCAACGCTTGGCGTTGCCGCTCGGGAAGCCCCTGCAATGCTAGGCTCACGCGGGCTGAAAGGTCGTGCTCGGCGAGGCTCATGAACTGCGTGGCGGCAACGGGCTGCTCGGGGACTTCGTCGGTCACGTCGGTGCGACGACCGGCTCTGATCCTGTCGATGCATTGGTTCGTCACGACCCGCCGGAGCCATGGCCGGACGCCGGCATCGCCGATCTCGAGGTCGGCGCCGCTCTGCCAGAGCTTCACGAAGGCTTCCTGCACGACGTCCTCGGATTCGGCCTCGTCCTGTAGAATGCGCTTGGCTACGCCGAGCAAAAGCGGCATGTGGCGATCGAACAGCGTGCGGAAGGCTCCGGCGTCGCGGGCACGGAGCCTCGCCATCAGCGTGCGTTCGTCACCTGCAGTCGTCATGCGACAGCCAACAGCAATTGCCGGTCGATCCTCTGGTTGGTTACGAAGCGCGATCCGGCTTGCCGTCACGGCGCATCTCCAGGATGGCACACCTGTATTGGTAGGGCGATGTTCAACGAGGTCTCTGGAAGGCCAGCAGCCGGCGGCGGAAGTCGCCGGCTGCCTAAACCAATCAGCGGGGGGGGCCGCGATCGTCAGGGCCGCGTCCGCCCATGCCTCTTTCGCCGGGGCCTCTATCGCTCGGACCAGGCCCGCGGTGCATACGCATGCCGCGCCCACCGTCCTCGCGGTCGAGGCGGCCGTCGTTGTTGATGTCACGCTCGGCGAAGCGCTCCTTGGCCGAGGCCATGAATTGCTCGCGCGTCACGCGATTGTCTTTACCGGCGCCATGGGCGTGGAGGAAGCGGCGAACTCGATAGTCCGTCATCTCCTTCGTCATGACGTCGCGGTCGGCCTTGTCGATCGCGGCGTCCTTGTTGCGATCGAGCGTGTCGAAGCGGCGACCGGCCTCGGCGAGGTACTCGTCCTGGGTGACGATGCCGTCCTTGTTGGCATCGGCGCCGATGATGCGGGCGAGGCCGAAACCGCCGCCGCGTCCGCCCATGCCGGTCGCCTCGCCCTTCAGCACGCCGCGTCCCCGCATCATCGGGGGAAGGTCGGCATCGGTGATGCGGCCGTCGCCATCCAGATCCATGCGGGCGAAGTCCCGCTTGGCGCGGTCGAGGGCCTCTTGGCGGCTGATCTTGCCGTCACGGTCTGTGTCGAATCGGGCGCCGAAGCGTTGCATCATCCGTTCTCGCATGGGGCCGCGGCCTTCGGTCGAACGTGTGATCTCGGCCTCGACCTCGGCGGCGTCGATCACGCCATCGCTGTTCTTGTCGAGACGGGCGAAACGCTCGCGCGTGCGGGCATCGAATTCGTCGGCGTTCAGTGAGCGGCTCAGCCAGCCCCGGCGCATGTCCTCGCTGCCGGGCTCGCCTCGGCGGAACCGCCCGCCTCGCCGTTCGTCCATGCCGTGGCCCATTCCCATACCCATGTCGGGGCCTTGTGCGAGGTCTTCCATGCCGGGCATGCGGTCGCGGTGCATGCGACCTTCGCGGTGCCCGACCGCCGCGATCGCGGCAGCGCCGCCGATCAGGACGAGTGCGCCAGCGGCCAGGGCCAGCTTGCGATTTGCCATCTTGAAACTCCTCAGGAAAAGATCGAGCGGCCGATGCTCCTTGCGTCGTACCGGTCGTCTATTAGGCAGAACGCGAGGCCTGCTGGATTTCCGTCGGTGGCGCTCAGTAAGGTCTATCCGCCGTTCAATTGCGCCTCCGCCGGTCTCTACGGGATGGCGAAATTTCATGTTTTATTCAGTCACTTGATGTGCCGTTGCCGGTGTTGCCGCTATGGTTCGGCGGTCAGGAGATCGTCTGACGGGAGCGAACTGGGCGACTGCGCGATGGTCGAAAAGCACGCAGGTATGGGGCGGCTCATGGCTGATCCGGGTCGGCAGTCGATTGCCGGCAACCGGTCGGAAATGTATGACGGCCCGGTAGCGATCGGCGAAATCCCGGCACTCGTGATCGGTTCGGGCCTGGGCGTCCTGGGCGCGATCCGTCTTCTGGGGCGGGCCGGCGTTACGGCTTATGTGTTCGGGCCGGCGGATGTGGAATCGAAATTTCGCTGGTACCGGCCGGCTCCGCGGATCGACAGCAGCGTAGCCAAACCCGAAAGGCTCGCTGCCTATCTCGCGGCAGCGCCATTTGAGCGAGCGGTGCTGGTTCCGGCGTCGGATGCGGCCGTGCGCGCCATTGCAGCATTGCCCGATGCGTTGGCACGACGCTTTCCCGCAAGCGTATCGCCGGCTGGGATTGCGGAACAACTCACCGACAAGGCGCAATTCGGCGAGATGCTCGCGCGGTTGCGAGCGCCCGGCCCGAGAACACGCAGGATCGATCGGATCTGCGACCTCGATGCGGCCCCTGATGAAGAATTCGAGGGCAGCTTTCTGAAGCCGGTCGATTCCGCGCGGTTCATGAGCTGCTTCGGCGTCAAGGGCTCGCTGGTCTCGTCGCGGGCGGATGCGGTCGAGAAGGCGACGCTCGCGCTTTCGAGCGGTCACCGCATGGTGCTGCAGGAATACATTCCCAATACGCAGTGGCCGGACGGCTCTGGCGCGCGTGCGGATCATATTCTGATCGACGCCTTCGTCGACCGGAACACCCGCGTCGTCGCGATGTTCGCGCGTCGGCGGCTGCGTATGTTCCCGCTCGATTTCGGCAATACGTCCTACATGGTGAGCATCCCGCTCGACGATGTTGGGGAAGCGGCAGGGGCGCTCGGGCGGATTGCAACGAAGCTCGGATGTCGTGGAATCGTTTCGGGTGAGTTCAAGCGCGATCCGCGGGACGGGGTTTACAAGCTGCTCGAGATCAATTCGCGGGTGTGGTGGTTCGTGGAGTACGCGGGGCGTTGCGGCGTCGACTTGTGTTCGATGTCGTATCTCGATGCGCTGGGCGCTGACCTTGAGCCCGTCTCGTCCTATCGTGTGGGGGCGACGTTCTTCCATGCCTACTATGATTTCCACGCCTTGAAGGCGTCTCGCCGGGCCGGTGATGGTGGCGTGGCGCTGCGGGCCAGGAGTTGGGTCGGTGCGCAGGAGCCGTTGTTCAACTGGACGGATCCGCTGACCGCGATACACGATCTGTCGGCGCGGCTGCGTTCCAGGATCGGGCTTGCGTCGATAAAATGACAGGCGTCGAGTTGGACACGAACGTCCGGGACAGCGATCACCACATCAACCAGGACATCAGCGAGACTACCGGCGTGCGCGGCGGGGAGATCGTGTGCCGGACTCTGGCCGATCTTGGCGCACGGCATGTGTTCGGCGTTCCCGGCACGCAGAATGTTCCGTTGTACGAGGCGCTGCGGCGTTCGCCTTTGCGGTGCATCGTTCCGACGCACGAACTGGCGGCGGCATTCATGGCGGGGGCGTATCATCGGGCCGGGGCGGGGCCGGGCGTGCTTGCGACGATCCCGGGGCCGGGGCTCGCTTATGCGGTGCCGGGGCTTGCCGAGGCATGGCTGGACAGCGCCGCCGTGGTGCACATCTTTAACGGGCCGGGCGCGGGATCTAGACCGGGTATCGGGCCGCAGGCGATCGATCAGCGCGCGCTGCTGACGCCAGTGACGAAAGCGATCGTGTCGGTGTCCCGGCTCGATCGTGTGGCAGAGGCCGTGAGAGCCGCGTGGCGGCTGTCGCAAGACGGCGAGCCGGGGCCGGTCGCACTCGAACTAGCCGGTGTGGCGACAGCCACCGGTCTCGAGATCATCGAGGCCGATCCGAGTCCATGGGGTGTCGCGGGCGAGGAGCAGATCGCTTCGGCGTGGCGGCATATTCGTAATGCACGGCTGCCGGTGATCCTGGCAGGGCAGGGTGCGCTCGGCGTTGCGGATCAGATGGAAGCGCTGGCGATACGCCTGAATGCGCCGGTGCTGACGACGCCATCGGCGCGCGGCATAGTCTGCGAGACGCATGAACTCCCCATGGGGTTCGACGTGCTGGGTGGCTCGATCGGTGCCGCCAACGCGCTGCTGCGCGAGGCCGATGCGGTAATCGTGCTGGGGGCCATGTATGGACGGCGCCCGCGGTGCAAGAGGAAACTGACGGTTCAGCGAAACTATCGGGTGCAGCCATGTATCCGGCCTGTTGTCGGAT
>CAMDMH010000106.1 GCA_945901835.1 Devosia equisanguinis
GCCGGGCTAGATCCTCGGGAGACGACCCGACCGGCTCCACACCGAGATCTCCGAGCTTCGTCTTGATCGCGGGATCTTCCATCGCTGATCGGAACGCGGTGTGGATGCGCGCGATCACCGGTTCGGGCGTGCCGCGCGGCGCCATCAGCGGATACCACGTCGTGGCGGTGTACCCGGGCAGGCCGGCTTCCACGACGGTGGGAACCTCAGGCAACGCTGCAGTGCGCCGCGTGCCGCTGACGCCGAGCGCACGGAGCTTGCCGGCACGGATATGCGTGGTGGCGCCGGGCACGGTGGGAATGCCCAGGACGATGCGCCCGGCGATCATGTCGGTCATCCACTGGCCGATGTTGCGGAACGGCACGTGCACGATGTCGATGCCGGCCGTGATGCGGAACAACTCCATCGCGAGATGGCCCGACGTGCCGACGCCGGTGGAGCCGAAATCGAGTTTGCCCGGCTTGGCCTTCGCGAGCGCGATCACCTCGGTTACGGATTTCGCCTCGAACTCCGTCGGCACGACGAGCACGCCCTGCGTGTCCGCCACGAGCATCACGGGCGCGAGTTCTTCGAGCTTGTAGGGCCGCTTGGGCCGCAGCGAGACGTTCACGGCCAGCACCTGACTGGTCAGCAGCAGGGTGTAGCCGTCGGGTTGAGAGCGTGCGACCGCCTCGGCGGCGAGGTCGCCATCGGCGCCCGGTTTGTTCTCGATGAGCAGCACCTGGCCCCAGGTCTCGCTGATCTTGTTGCCGAGCAGGCGCGAAATGACATCGGCGCTGCCGCCGGCACCGAACGCCAGCACGAGCTTCACCGGCCGCGTGGGATAGGCCGGCGACTGCGCATGGACAGGTGCTGCCGCAAGAAACAGAGCGGCAGCCCCGGCGAGTGTCAGAGCGAGATGGAGCATGAGTCTACCTCCGTGAAGTTTGCGATAGCTGACGGACACAGTCTAAGCCGCTCCGCCGCCGGCCTTCATCTTGTCCCACCACGGGCAGGTGCCATGGCTCATCACGTGATTGCCTGGCATCACCTGCAACGGTTCCCGCTGATTTTCGGCCACCGCCATTGCGCGCAGCCGGTGAGCCTCCTCGATGGCGGCCGGCGACAGCCACGAGCGCTCATGTCCCCACAGGCTCGTACCGTAGTGCATCTCATAGGGCTTCCAGTTCGGCACATCGAGCGTGCGGCCGCCCCAGCCGTACTCCATGAAGAAATCCGACGGCGTGTTGGCGTAGAACGACGTCACGTGGTCGTTGGTATGCCGGCCGAGCGATGTCGCGATGCGGCCCGGCTCGGCCAGAGCGAGATCGTAGAGCTGGCCGACGTCGTCGAGGTAGCACAGCTCCACCATCAGGTGATGGATGCCGTCCTCGGGACTGCCGATCAGCGCGATGCTGTGATGGCGCGGATTGACGTGGAAGAAGTAGGCGACGAACGGCTCCAGTGAGAAGTCGGACAGGGCGAACCCCAGGGTCTCCCGGTAGAAACTGATCGCATCGTCGATCTTCCGCGCGCGCAGGACGACGTGGCCCATGCCGAGCGCGCCGGTTCGGAAGCCCGAGATCGGCCGTCCAGGAACGAACGGGTCGGTCGTCGTTTCCGCGCCGTGGAAAGCCTCGAGCCGGTTGCCGCTGGGGTCGGCGAAGGCGATGGCGTCCGCGACGCGGCGATGTGCGCAGGCGGCGCGATCCAGGCGTGCGACGGGCACGTTTGCCTTCTCGAGCTTGGCTGCGAGCGCGTCGAGGGCTACTGCGTCCGTCACTTCCCAACCGAAGAACTGGGCGCTGTCGCTCGGTGACGGCTCGCGTCCGTCGGCGATGATGAAGCGCTGCTTGCGATCGTCCATCCGGAAACGGAGGCTCGACGACGACCGCTCGATGAGCTGCAAGCCGAGCCACTTGGCCCCGTAGTCCGCCCACGTATCGATCTTGTCGGACCTGATGCCGACATAGCCGAGAGCTTCGATCATAGCGGCGGCTCCTTCCATCGATCTCGCCAGCGTGCGGTTGGCCAGACGTATGAGTTGCAAGAGTCCGATGTTGCACTATGCCGCGTTCAGCGCCAAGCTGGACGCACGTGCCGGCATTGAGGGACGGCAGATCAGGGGAGTAAGAGGCATGTGCATCTGGCACTATTTCCGCGCGGGTTCGGTGGCCGTCGCCGTTGCCGCACTGGCAGCCGCCGTGCTGCCTCAGACCGCTTCAGGGCAGACCGCTTCGCCGGCCGCTTCGTGGCCCCAGCGCAACGTACGTTTCATCATTCCCTTTGGGCCCGGCTCGGGCGCCGATATCTCCGCGCGCCTGCTGAGCCCGCGGCTGCAGCAGAAGTGGGGCCAGCCGGTCATCGTCGAGAACAGGCCCGGCGGCGATGCCATGGTCGCAATCAACGCTTTCACAGGCGCCAACGACGACCACACCTTGCTCTACGGCGCGGTCGCCTCGTTCGTCGCGCATCCTTATCTCTACGACAACCTGTCCTACAGTCGCGAGCGTGACCTGTTGGCGATTGCGCGTGTCTCCGTGACGGTGATGGCAGTCGGAATTCCCGAAGCGCTGGGGCCGCGGACGCTCAAGGAATTCGTCGCCCATGCCAAGGCCAATCCGGGCAAGCTCAACGCCGCTTCCGTGCAGGGGATGTCCGAGATCATCTTCTACGGCTGGATGAAGCGCGAAGGGCTCGACGTGTCGAAGGTGCCGTATCGCGACATCGTGCAGGCGGTTCCTGACCTGGGCGAGGGCCGCATCCAGATCGTGATGTCGTCGCTCGCCCCGCAATTGCCGCTTGCCGCTGCCAAGAAGGTGCGCGTTGTCGGCTTGGGCAACCGGCGCACGCCCGTGATCGACGTGCCGACGATCACGGAAGCCGGATTTCCCGCCCTCGATCATGCCGGTCTGATTGGACTGTTCGGCCCTCGCGGCATGTCTACTGACCTGCGCAAGCGGATCGCGGCGGACGTCATCGAGGCCGGATCGACCGCCGAGATCACGGAGCGGTTGACCGGCACGGCGCAGTTGCCCGCCTTCGCCGGTCCCGAAGAGTTCGAGAAGTCGATCGGCCAGATGATCGCGACGCTCGATTCGGCGGCAAGCGCCCTCGAGATGAAGCGCAAGCAATGATGAGCCCCATGGACGAGACGACACTTGATAAGCTCGCGATCCGCGAGACGATCGAGAGCTGGGCGATCTGGCGCGACAGCGGCGATTTCGAGCGCCTGCGCACTTGTTTTCACGACGACGGCCGGATGACCGCGACGTGGTTCGCGGGGCCGGCGGACGAATTCGTGGCGCGCGCGCGGGCGTCGTTCGCCAAAGGCAGTATGAGCAGCCATGTCCTCGGTGCGACCTCGATCGACGTGTCGGGAGCCCGCGCCGTCTCGCAGACACGTATGACGATCACGTCGCGCGAGGCGATCGAAGGCGCGTTGTACGACTTCACCTGCCAGGGCCGGTTCTACGACCTGTTCGAGAAGCGCAACGGGCGATGGGCGATCGTCGATCGCCGGCTGGCCTATGAAAAAGATCGCGCCGATCCGGTCTTCGCGGATGAAACGCACGCGTTCGACAGGAAGCTGCTGGAGAGGTTTCCGATCGGCTACCGCTTCCTGGCCTACGCGCAGACGAAGCGCGGTCTGGACGTGTACCGCGATCTGCCGGGACTTCGCGGACCGGAAGTGGAGGCGCTCTACGCGCGGGGAAAGGCCTGGCTTGCGGGTATTTGAACCGGGGCTGTGGACAAGTTGTACACAGGCATACCGCCGGAGGCATCGCCAGCGCCCATGACGGCGGCTTTCTTTTGGCATGAGCATAGGTCTTACCGATTGTCGCGGGTGAGTTGTGTCCGTGGTCCACTTGCTCCGCCCTGCGGGGCGGGCTACCATCCACGGACGAAGCTGCGAGGGGACGCGAGGTGAAATCCGCCGTCGCGACGATGTTGTGGGGACTGGCTACCATCTGGCTCGCTGTTTCGGCAGCAGCGCAGGGGACGCCCACGGCTACCGCAGGGGGCTGCGCCAAGCAGGAATTCGAGTCGGTGGTCGAGGGGGCTGCCGGTGCTCTGCGCGACCTCAACGCCCGCAACGCCCCGGGCTTCCAGGACAAGCTGCGCCTGTTGCGCGAGCGCCGTAAATGGACCGCTGAGGAGTTCATGGACAAGGCCGCGCCGTTCGTCCAGGACGAGCGGATCGCGGGCTTGGATCAGCGCTCCACCGACCTCCTTTCCAAGCTGAACACGATGGGCGAGGCGGGCGCTGCGTCCGATACGCCGGACTGCAAGCTGCTCGAAGATCTTCGGGGAACGATGAAGTCCCTGATCGACACCCAGATCGAGAAGTGGGCCTACATGTTCGGCAAGATCGAGCGCGGGCTGGTGAATTGAGCCTGACGGCTGACGGCTATCTTCAACGTGTGCCTGAGTCCTTTCCGCTTGGTATGAAGCGGAGCCGCGCGACCGGCGCCGTAGGTTGGGTCAAGGCCACTGGCCGCGACTCAACATTTTCAGGCGTGCAGTGGATGTTGGGTCGCCCCCGGATCGCGCTATGCGCGTCCGGGGTTGACCCAACCTACGTGTAACGCGTTCCCTTTTCCGGTGCACCCCGAAGCCACTCGAGCACGCCTTTTCCGGCCGCCGCGCCCGTCGAGAAGCACGCCTGCAAAAGATAGCCACCGGTCGGCGCTTCCCAATCGAGCATTTCGCCGGCGACGAACACGCCGGAACGGCGCGCCAGCATGAAATCGGGCTGCACCTCGTCGAAAGCGACGCCGCCCGCCGACGAGATCGCGCGGGTGATGGGGGCAACGCCGGTCAGGCGCAGGGGCAGCGCCTTGATGAGCGCGGCGAGTGCAGTCGGCGTCATCTTTGCCAGAGGGGCCGACGCAGTGTGCGCGTGCTCCTGCAACAGTCCGATGGCTGCGGGTGAGAGTTGCGCGGCCTTGCGGATGAACGACGAGAACGACTGTTTGCCGGGGCCGGCTTCGAGCGCGCGCTTGATGATCTCGTTGCGGACGTCGGGCCTTAGATCGATGGTGATCGTGGTCTCACTCGCCGACAGGATCGCATCGCGAATGCGGCCGGATAGCGCGTAGATCGCGCCGCCTTCGATGCCTGACGCGGTGAGGATCGCTTCGCCACGGATGGTTTCACTATCGTGCGTGATCGCGATGCGCTTGAGAGGCTCGCCTTGGAAGCGATCCCGCATCACCTGCGACCACGCTATCAGAAATCCGCAGTTGGACGGCACGAGCGCCGCGACTGCGATGCCGGCCTTTTGCAACGGGGCGACCCAGCCGCCATCGGAGCCGAGCGCGGGCCAGCTCGCGCCGCCGAGGGCGAGCACCACGGCGTCGGCTACGACGGCAACTTCGCCTTCCGGTGTCTCGAACACGATGTGGCCGGCGTCGTTCCAGCCGGTCCAGTGGTGGCGGGTGCGCAGTTCAACGCCGCGTTCGCCGATGCGGCGCAGCCAGGCGCGCAACAGCGGCGAGGTCTTCATCGCTATGGGGAAGACACGGCCGCTGGAGCCGATAAAGGTCGGCTGGCCCAGGTCTTCGCACCATGCTTGCACGGCCGATGGCGGAAACGCCTCGATGGCGGCGCGCAAGGGCGCGGTACGGCTGCCGTAGCGTGCGAGGAAGGTTTCGAGGTCCTCGCCGTGCGTAAGGTTCAGGCCGCCGCGCCCTGCCATCAGGAACTTGCGCCCGACCGTGGGCATGCGGTCGTACAACGTGACACGCGCGCAGCCGGCCGCAGAGATGACATCGGCCGCCATCAGTCCCGCGGGACCAGCACCGATGATGGCGACGTGTTTCAAGATGTCCACCAGCGCGTCGGCACGGGGAAGCGGCCCGCGGCGTCTTCGATCGCCTGCGATGCGCGCAGCAGCGTGCCCTCGTCGAACGGTTTGCCGATCAGCTGCAGGCCCAGCGGCGTGCCCTGGCTCGACAGGCCGGCGGGTACGGAGATGCCCGGCAGTCCCGCCATGTTGACCGTCACCGTGAAGATGTCTTCGAGATACATGGCGAGGGGATCGCCGGACTTCTCGCCGGCGGCGAACGCTGGTGACGGCGTCGTCGGCGTCAGCACCACGTCGACCTTGTCCCACGCTTCGTCGAAGTCGCGCTTGATGAGCGTGCGGACCTTCTGCGCCTTGATGTAATAGGCGTCGTAGTAGCCCGCCGACAGCACGTAGGTGCCGATCAGGATGCGGCGCTTCACTTCCTTGCCGAAGCCGGCCGCGCGCGTGTTCTCGTAGGTTTCGGTGAGGTCACGGCCCGGCACGCGCAGGCCGTAACGCACACCGTCGTAGCGCGCGAGGTTCGACGAGCATTCGGCGGGGGCGACGATGTAGTAGGCCGGCAACGCATACTTGGTGTGGGGCAGAGAGATATCGTGGATGGTGGCGCCGGCGGCCTTCAGCCACGCGATGCCCTTTTCCCAAAGCGCGTCGATCTCGGCCGACATGCCCTCCACGCGGTACTCTTTCGGCACCCCGACGCGAAGGCCCTTGATGCCGCGGCCGAGTTCTGCCTCGTAATCGGGAACGGGTGTGTCGACCGAGGTGGAATCCTTCGGGTCGTAGCTCGACATGGCAGCTAGCATGATCGCCGCGTCGCGGACCGTCTTGGCGATCGGTCCGGCCTGATCGAGCGAGGATGCGAACGCGACGGTTCCCCAGCGGGAGCAGCGACCATAGGTGGGCTTTATACCGACCGTGCCCGTGAGAGCTGCCGGCTGGCGGATCGAGCCGCCCGTATCGGTGGCGGTGGCAGCAAGGCACAGGTTCGCCGACACGGCAGCGGATGATCCGCCGGACGAGCCACCGGGCACGAGCTTGTCGGTCGTTGGCCTGCCGTCCGGGCCATTGCGCCGCCAGGGATTGACCACCGGGCCGAATGCGCTCGTCTCGTTCGACGAGCCCATCGCGAACTCGTCGCAGTTGAGCTTGCCGAGCATGACCGCTCCGGCATCCCACAGGTTCTGCGTGACGGTAGACTCGTAGGTCGGCTTGAACTCGTCGAGGATCTTGGAGCAGGCGGTGGTGCGAAAACCCTTCGTCGCGAACAGATCCTTGATGCCGAGCGGCAAGCCTTCGAGTGGGCGTGGGTCGCCCTTGGCAAGTTTGCTGTCGCTGGCCTTCGCCTGCGCCAGCGCATGCTCCGGCGTCGGCAGCACGTAGGCGTTGAGCGCGGCATTGCCCTTTTCGATCGCCGCGATGAAAGCGGCCGTCAACTCGGCCGAGGTGAAAGCCTTCTTCACGAGTCCGTCGCGGGCATCGCTGAGCGTCAACTTGGTCAAATCCGTCACGTCGTCACTTCCCCTTGCCCACGTCGCAGCGCGTGTACCGAACCGCCTTCTTATCGCCCCGGCGCGTCACGTCGAAAACCCCATCGCCTTTGCGCACCCACGTATAGATTTCACGCGTGGTCTGCGGCCCTTCGTGACAGACGGCTGTGATCCGCCACTCCACGCCCTTCTTGCGTTCGGTGATTTGGCGGTAGCCGCACGATCCCTCCCAGTGCCCGATGCCCGTGCGCAAGACGTGCCAGGGCACCGTGCCCGCGTTCTTCGGGCCGCCTGCCTCGAGCGCCTTCAGTTTGGCGCACGCAGCCTCGGACATCGTGTAGGGGCCGTCGAGGAACGTGGCCGTCATCTGGGCGTGTGCCGGCAGCGTGGCAGGCATCAAGGCACATGATGCGGCCACCGAAAGTATGGCGAGATAGCGCGCTGGGATCTTCATCTCGGGTGCCAATCGCCTTACGACGACTTGTCGGAGCCGGGCTTGTCGCGCTCCACGATGTAGCGCTTGCGGGAATAATAAAGGCTGACGAGTCCGAACAGGATCGAAAGCGGCGCGTTCACCTGCTCGGCGAGATTGCGCGCCTGCAATGCCAGGCTGACGACCTGCTGTGTGTTGACGCCACGTGTCTGTGCCCGCGGCTCTTCCTTCGGGATCAGGAGCAGAGCCCCGCCCGTTATCAGCAGAAGCAACCCGAATACGGCAAAGAACATTCGCATGTGATCCTCCTTCGAAGACGTTGAGGCGAATATCGCCGCTGGACAGCACGCCGATAGGGCTGTCCTGCGGGAGAGTTTCAATGTGCATTGCGTGCCGGGCGCAGCTTACTCGACGACCTTGGGCACTACGAAGAACAGGTTCTCCGTCATCGGTGCATTGCGCGTGACATCCTCGGCGATCTCACCGTCGGTCACGACATCGCGGCGTTGCTTGAGTTCGATCGGCACGACGCGCGTCATCGGTTCGACGCCGGCGGTGTCGACCTCGCCGAGCTGCTCGACCCACTTCAGGATGCCGGTCAGCTCACCTTCGAGGCCCTTGGCCTCTTCGTCCGTGATCTTGATGCGGGC
>CAMDMH010000107.1 GCA_945901835.1 Devosia equisanguinis
TTCCCCGCCTTTTCGCAGCCCTGTTCCTGATCACGATCACCGGCGTCCTGTTGTTCCTGCTGATGGTGGCCCTATCGCGGATGGCGCTCGGCGGCTGGCACGAAAGCGAACTCGTACCGGAGACGTGATGACCTCTTTCCTCATCCGCAACGCCACCGCGATCATGACCGGCCTTCCCGGCGCTGCCGCTCGCGCCACGGGCTCCGACATCCGCGTGAAGGCGGGCGTCATTGCAGCCGTCGGCAACCTCGCGCCGGAACCGGGCGAGCAGGTCCACGACGCCACCGATTGCGTCGTCTATCCCGGCTGGGTGAACACGCACCATCACCTCTTCCAGACGCTGCAGAAAGGCATCCCCGCCGGCATCAACCTGCAGCTCGCGCCTTGGCTGACCGCGGTGCCCGTCGCCTACCGCCGATTCGTCAACGAGGACACGTTGCGCCTCGCAGCCACCATCGGCATCGCGGAGCTGCTGCTGTCGGGCTGCACCACGATCGCTGACCATCACTACGCCTACTGGCCGGACATGTCCTTCGACGGGAGCGCTATCCTGTTCGAGGTCGCGGAGCGCTTCGGCGTCCGTTTCGTGCTGATGCGCGGAGGTGCGACGAAGGTGCGCGAGATCGACGTGAACCCTCCGCCCGAAGCCCGTCCCGAGACGCTGGACGGCATGCTCGCGTCGATCGAGCGCGATGTTGCCCGCTTCCACGATCCGCGCGGCGATGCCATGCGCCGCATCGTGATGGCGCCGACTACGCCGACGTTCTCCGTGCATGAGCACGAGCTGCCCGTGATCGCCGCCGCAGCGCGCAAGCTCGGCATTCGCCTGCACAGCCATCTGTCGGAGCAGGACGAATACGTCACCTATTGCCGCGACGTGCACAACTGCACGCCGATCGAGTTCGTCGAGCGCAACGACTGGCTCGGTCCGGATGTATTCTACGCGCATCTCGTCAAGGTGACGCCGCCCGAGGTCGCGACTCTCGCCCGCACCCGAACAGGCATGGCGCACTGCCCGCAATCGAACTGCCGCTTGGGCTCCGGTGTAGCACCTGCCGCAGCGCTGTTCCGTCAAGGTGGCCGCGTCGGTCTCGGCGTCGATGGCGCGGGCTCGAACGAAGCTGCCGACATGATCAGCGAGGCACACATGGCCTGGCTCGTGCATCGCACCCAGTATGGCGCGGCGAGCGTCACCGTCGAAGACGCGATCCACTGGGGCACAGCCGGTGGCGCGGATCTGCTCGGCCTCGATCGCGTCGGCATGATTGCGCCGGGCATGGCCGCCGATTTGATGATCTATGCGCTCGACCACCCGCGCTATGCCGGCCTGCACGATCCCGCGATCGGCCCGGTCGCGGCCGGCGGTCAGGCGCACGTGAAGCTCGGTTTCTGCCAAGGCCGCGTCGTCGTGGCCGACGGCCGCATCCCCGGCCTCGATGTTCACGGCATGATGGTCGAAGCGCGCGCAGCCGTTTCGAAGATGATAGTCTGACCGTTCGACGCGGGGCCGGGCTGTGCGACGTGAAGCTCGGCACGACTCGAATGACGGATCGAAGGAACACTGTATGCGATCTCAAGTCCGCTTCATCCGGCGCGGAAAAGCCGTCGAGTTGTCCGGTGCGGAAGCGCGCATGACGCTGTTGGACTGGCTGCGCCTGCGCGATGCCGCTGTCGGCACCAAAGAAGGCTGCGCAGAAGGCGATTGCGGCGCGTGCACGGTTATCCTCGCGCGCTCGAAGAATGGCCGCGTCGTGCACGAGCCCGTCAACGCTTGCATCCTGCTCGCGGGCCAAGCCGATGGCGCCGAAGTGCTGACCGTCGAGGATCTGACGCCAGCCGGCGCAGAACTTCATCCTGTGCAGGACGCGATGCTGCGGCTGCATGGATCACAGTGCGGCTTCTGCACGCCGGGCATCGTCATGAGCCTCGCCGCGATGCATCGTGAATCGCCGCGCCCCGTCTCGCGGCAAGCCGTATGCAATCAACTCGCCGGAAACCTCTGCCGCTGCACCGGCTACCGCCCGATCATCGAAGCAGCGCTCCAAGCCTGCTCTGCGCCGCAGCCAGAAGTTCCGGCGTCGCGCGTTGCCGCGCTGACCACGCTGCAGGACGGCGCGCCGATTTTCGCGGGCGACGACGCCGCGTTCTTTGCCGCCCCGCGTACCGAAGCCGAACTCGCCGATCTGCTCGCCCGCTATCCTGATGCACTCATCGTAGCCGGTTCTACGGATGCCGGCCTGTGGCTCACGAAGGCGCTGATCGAAGCACCGCGCGTGATCTGGCTGGCGCGCGTCGAGGGCCTCGATCGCATCGAGCGCACGAGCAACGCGATTTCCATCGGCGCAACCGCGACCCTCGCCGATGCGGCGCGCGAACTGGGAGCGCTTGCGCCGGATTTGGCCGAGATCATCCGCCGTTTCGGCTCGACGCAGGTGCGCGCATCCGCGACCGTCGGCGGCAACATAGCCAACGCCTCACCCATAGGCGATCTCGCACCTTGCCTGATAGCGCTCGGTGCATCGCTCGAACTCGGCGTAGGCGGTTCAACCCGCACGCTCCAGCTCGAGGATTTCTTTATCGCCTATAAGAAGCAGGATCGCCGCCCCGGCGAGATCGTGAGGCGCATCGCGGTTCAGGTGCCGGACGCGACGACGAGATTCCGCGCCTACAAGATCACCAAGCGCATGGACGAGGACATATCCGCGGTGCTCGGCGCCTTCGCGTTTCATATGGACGGCCGCCGCATCGCATCCGCGCGCGTCGCGTTCGGCGGCATGGCCGGTATCCCCGCGCGGGCGCGCGCGACGGAACACGCGCTCGCGAACATCGATCTCGATACGCCTGCGACATGGCCCCCGGCGCTGGACTGCCTCGCGGCCGAGTTCAAGCCGCTGTCCGATCATCGCGCGAGCGCCGAATATCGCATACTCGTTGCGCGCAATCTGCTTCACAAGGCGCTGCTGGAAATCGCAGGCGCGCCGCTGAGCTCGACACGCATCGTCTCGCAGATGGAGGCCGCGCATGCCGGCGAATGACATCACGCCCTTTGCCGGCAACGACAACGACCACCACGTCGACGCCGGCCGCACGCTCGACGTCGTTGCGAAGTCGCATCCGCAGGACTCCGCGCACCTCCACGTAATGGGCACTGCAACCTATATCGACGATATCAGAGAGCCCGCTGGCACGTTGCATCTGGCGTGCGGACATGCGCCCGTCGCACGCGGCGAGTTGCGCGGCATGAACCTCGACAAGGTGCGGGCAGCCCCAGGTGTCGTCGCGGTTCTGACGGCCGCCGACGTGCCCGGCCGCAACATGATCGCGCCGGCCTTTGCCGACGAGCCCCTGCTTGCCGAAGGCCGCGTGCTGTTCCATGGCCAACCCGTGTTCGCAGTCGTTGCACAAACGCGCGACGCCGCACGACGCGCAGCACGCCTCGCCACGTTCGATATTGTCGAGGAGAAGGCGATCCTCACCATCGACGACGCGCTCGCCGCCGGAACGCGCGTGCTGCCCGACTACGACTTCGTCCACGGTGATGCGTCTCGCGAAATGAGCGCAGCACCGCGCACGCTGAGCGGCCAACTCGCGATCGGCGGGCAGGAACATTTCTATCTCGAAGGCATGATCGGGATGGCCGTGCCCGGCGAAGGCGGCACCATGACAGTCTTCTCCTCGACGCAGGACCCGGCCGAGGTCCAGCACATCACCGCGCGCATTCTCAGTGTGGCAGAGTCCTCCGTGATGGTCGAGACGCGGCGTCTTGGCGGCGGCTTCGGCGGCAAGGAAAGCCAGGCGTGCCAGTGGGCAGCGCTCGCAGCACTTGCCGCGCAAACGACAGGCCGCCCCTGCAAGATGCGCCTCGACCGCGACGACGACTTCGCTGCAACTGGTAAGCGCCACGACTTCCGCGCCGATTGGCAGGTCGGCTTCGATGATAACGGACGTCTCCTCGCCTACGACGTCGCGCTCAACGCCCGCTGCGGCTGCTCTGTCGATCTCTCCGTCGGCGTCGTCGATCGCGCGATGTTCCACGCCGGTAATGGCTACTTTCTGCCGGATGCAACGATCCGGTCGCGCCGCCTCAAGACCGATACCGTCTCGAACACGGCGTTCCGTGGCTTCGGCGGCCCGCAAGGCATTCTCGCGATCGAGCGCGTGCTCGATGCAGTCGCACACGCGACCGGCCGCGATCCACTCGATGTGCGCAAGGACAATCTATTCTCGCCCGGTCGCGACACCACGCCCTACGGTATGAAGGTCGATGACACGTCAGTGCTGCGCGACATCGTCGACGAACTAGAAGCGACCAGCAGCTATCGCGCGCGCCGCACCGAAATCGCGGCATTCAACGCCGCAAACGGAATCTTGCGTCGCGGCATGGCGCTGATGCCCTTGCAGTTCGGCATCTCGTTCACGCTCGCGCACATGAACCAGGCGGGTGCGATCGTGAACGTCTACCAGGACGGCTCCGTGCTGCTGAACCACGGCGGCACGGAGATGGGGCAGGGCCTGTTCGTGAAGGTGGCGCAGGTCGTCGCCGAGGAGTTCGGCATTCCGCTGGACGCCGTGCGCCCGACCGCAACCTCCACCGCGATGGTGCCGAACGCATCGCCGACGGCCGCCTCAGCAGGCTCCGATCTCAACGGCATGGCCGCGCGCATCGCCGCCGCCAAGATCAAGGCGCGCATGACGCCGGTCGCAGCAGCGCATTTCGATGTCGCGCCGGAAACGATCGTCTTCGCCCGCGGCCGCGTCTCGTCCGTCAACAAGTCGATGACGTTTGGCGAGCTGGCGTCGATGGCGCGCAAGTCGCAGGTCTCGCTGTCAGCGACCGGCCACTACAAGACGCCGGGGATCACGTGGGACCGCGACAAGCGCACGGGCAAGCCGTTCTACTACTTCGCGTTCGGCGCCGCGTGTGCCGAAGTTATGATCGACACGCTCACAGGCGAGATGAAAGTCGAACGCATCGACATCATCCACGATGTCGGCACCTCGCTCAATCCTGCGATCGATATCGGCCAGATCGAAGGCGGCTTAGTGCAGGGCATGGGCTGTCTGACGACGGAGGAACTGGTGTTCGACGCCAAGGGCCGGCTCGCGACGCACGCGCCCTCGACCTACAAGATCCCCGTGGCGAGCGATGTCCCAGCCGACTTCCGCGTCGCGCTCACGAATCGGCCCAACAGCGCCGACACGATCTATCGCTCGAAGGGCGTCGGAGAGCCGCCGCTGATCCTCGCGACGAGCGTCTTCTCCGCGATTCTCGACGCGCTTCATTCGCTGAAGCCCGGCGCGCAAGTCCCCCTCGACGCCCCCGCCACACCCGAGCGGATCCTGATGGCCGCGGAGGCCCTTCGTGGGTTGGGTTAGCGATGCTGTGCATCGCGTAACCCAACGTCTTAAATCGTTACGACTTTATCGGCTGGGTTCATCTACCCCAACCCCCGCATCACCTCTCGCGCTTGCCTGATCAACTCGCGCGTCAACTCGCCCGCCGGCATCGCGCGCCCGAGACCTGCGGCCTGCCCAGCCCACAACGGCGTGAAGTCGACGGAACCTGCGGCTTCCGCTCTCGCGCGCAGCGGCCCGCTCGCGGTTGCCGCATTGGGAAACGCGGGCGCATCGGGACACAGCGGCCCGACCTCGCGCATCATGCGGTTCACGATCCCGCGCGCAGGCCGGCCCGAATAGACGTTCGTCACCGCGGTCGCGTTGTCGGCCGCTTGTCTCAGGGCATCGCGATGCCCCGCATGCACTTTCGCTTCGGGGCAATGGAGATAGGCGCTGCCGACCTGCACCGCGCTGGCCCCGAGCGCGAACGCTGCCGCGATACCCCGCGGATCCGAGATGCCGCCCGTCGCGATCACCGGCACCTTCACCGCGTCCACGATCTGCGGAACCAGCGCCATCGTGCCGGCCTGTGTCGCGAGCGCGGCGATGGGATCTGCGTCGAGGAAGATGCCGCGATGGCCCCCCGCCTCGTATCCTTGCGCGATGATCGCGTCGCAGCCGTTCGCTTCGAGCCATCGCGCCTCAGCAGCCGTCGTCGCCGACGAGATCACGCGTGCGCCCGCCGCCTTCACGCGCGCGAGGAGCGACGCTTCCGGCAGACCGAAGTGAAAGCTCACGACTTCAGGCTTGAAGCGTTCGACCAGTGCGCACGCGGCATCGTCGAACGGTCTCCGCTCCGCGGCAACGACCGGCGCCTCGGGGTCGAGGCCGAGTTCCACGTAGTACGGCACCATCAGCGCTTTCCAACGTGCTTCGTGTGCAGCATCGCGCACCGGCGGCTTGTGACAGAAGAAGTTGACGTTGATCGGCCGCGACGTCCGCTGCCGGATGATGCCGATATCGCGCTCGATCGCATCGGCCCCGAGCATCGCAGACGGCAGCGACCCGAGGCCACCCGCTTCTGAAACGGCAATCGCCAGCTCCGGCGTTCCAGGCCCCGCCATCGGTGCGAGCAGCAGCGGCAGTTCGATCCCGAAAAGCTCGGTGAGACGCGAGGTTTGTGACATGCAGGACCTCCTCCGGTGGGGATGATTCTCAGACGCGGTCGCGCGGAAGATCTGGCGCCTCTCCGCAAACAGAGTGTATCCGGCCGTCGCGCGCTTTGTCCGGCTTCCGCCACTTTGGTCCATTACGATCGGCTGCGCTCCAAGGATTGATTCGCATGCTCAACTCCGGCCTCGCTCGGGCAATGCTCGCCGTTACTCTGCTGTGTGCTGCAGTTCCTGCGCACGCAATTGAGAGAGACCGTATCGCCGTCATCGACGCGTCGAAGAATTTGTCGGGCGATCTCGCGGCGCTCGAGAATTCGGGCGTCGAGGTGGTCGGCCGCTATCTCGGTCGCTGCCCGCAGTGGGCCGGCAAGCGGCTGATCGATTCTGGCGATGCCAGGAACCCGGACAGCGAGGTTCGCAAGATCCATGGCGCCAGCCTCGCGATCATGTCGATCTATCAATATCTCAGCAGCAGCAAGGAAAAGTTCAACGGCCGGTACTGGAAGGCGGACGAAAAGCGTTTCGTGAACCTGCCGTCCAAGGATTGCACGACGATCCCGCGCGAGCCCAACACCGTGACGACGGAAGCCGAACTCGACGCCGAAGCCGCGCTGGATCAGGCCCTGCGCCTGGGCCAGCCGGCGGGCAGCGCCATCTACTTCGGTATCGATTTCAATTTCGATCCGAACGACGCCGACACGAAACAGAAGATGCTTACCTACTTCACGATCGTCACGAAGAAGCTGCGGGCTGCCGGGCATCTCGTCGGGGCCTACGGCTCGGGCGGCACGCTCGAATTGCTGCTCGATCGCGGTCTGATCGACAGGGCGTGGCTGTCGCCGTCGCGGTCGTATGCGGGATCGTCGGCGTTTCACAGTTCCGGCCGCTGGCATATGTTCCAGGCTTGGGCGGACAGCTGCTGGTTCGGCCGGAAGAACGCCGGCAAATGCAGGAATGGCATCGAACTCGACACGAACATCCAGAACAAGTCCTTCGCCACGGCTCACATGGGCTTTTGGGGTGCCAGGGGGCTCTACCGTGTCGAAGTCGCGCGCGTTCGCGCGATCTATGAAAGCCGCCGCTTCGTCTGCAATGGCAGCACGCTCGTGCGTCGCGATGCCAGACCCGACGCCGCGCCGATCGACACGGCCAGCGGCCCCCGTGAATTCCTGCGCTGCGAGCCCGGACTCGGCGGCCCGCAGCTGCCGCAGATATGCTACGCTAGCGTCGTGCGAATAGGCCGGTCGAAAAACGGCTTCGTCGAAGTGGACCACGACGATGACGGCCGCTTCGACGGCTGGACCGAAAGCGCGAACCTCACGCGCTCTTTCACGGGAAAGCCGATGTGGATCGAGGACGGTCCGACCAAGGGCGGCGCGCGCCGCGCAGCGAAGTGCCAGTGATCCCGCGAGTCGCTGCCTACACTTCCATCGGTTTCGCCGCCCACGCGTCGGTTTTCCGACCGACGAGTTCGGTGATGTTCCGGGCGCCGGCACGCGTCACGGCCTCGGCGAGTTCCAGTTTGATGCGATCGATCAGGCCGATGCCCTCGAAGATCAACGACGAGTAGAGCTGGATCAGTGTCGCGCCGGCTTCGATCTTGGCGCGCGCGGTTTCGCCCGAATGGACCCCGCCTGCGCCTATGATCGCCATCCGACCTCGGCTCGCCTGCGCGACCCTCGCCAGCATGACCGTCGAGCGATGAAACAGCGGCTGACCGGACAGCCCGCCCGCTTCCCGTCCGATCTCGACATCGCGCAATCCGTGCCGCGACAACGTCGTGTTCCCGACGATGATGCCGTCGACGCCGTGCG
>CAMDMH010000108.1 GCA_945901835.1 Devosia equisanguinis
GATCGTTGTGCGAAATCGAAACGCATCTCGTGCTGGTGATCCGTCTCGGACTTGTTGAGAAACCTGCCGTCGACAAGGCAATGGCGACGAGAGATCGGGTGGCCAAGCTACTGCACAGTTTGATCATCAGCCTGGATCGGCGAAGCATCGAAGAATAGGCTGACTTACGAGTCGTTGCCTGTTCCCCGTTGCCCGTTGCCATTCCACGACATGGTGAAAATCGATGTCACTTCCCATTAGCTTCGATCATTGCGTGATCCACGTGGCGGAGTGGGAGCGGTTGAATGCGTTCTACGCGCAAGTGTTCGGGGCCGAGATCGTAACCGTCGGCAAGGGTTTCGCCTATAGGTTCGGCAGTGTGCAGCTCAACTGCCATGGGCCCGGGGCTATCGGTCAACCGCGTGCGCGCATTCCGGTCGAGCCGGGCAACAGCGATCTGTGTTTCGAATGGCATGGTCCGATCGCAGGGGCGATCGCGCATCTGGCCAAGCTCGGTGTCTCGATCGAGATCGGGCCGGTCGAGCGGCGCGGGGCGAAGAACACCGGTAGCAGTGTCTATTTCCGCGACCCGGACGGAAGTCTGATGGAGTTCATTTCGTATTCGCCGTAGCCATAGGCGGGGGAGCGGAGTGTAACCGCCGGGGATGGTGCATATCCGAGGCGGGTTGCGCGCTGCGCGCTTACCACGCCCTGCGAGGCCTATGGAGGCTCTGATGCTCGGCCGGCTCAATCACGTGGCGATTGCGGTGCGCGATATCGCGGCGGCGTCGGCGGTCTACCGGGATACGCTGGGCGCGCAGGTGTCGGAGCCGCAGCGGGTGCCGGAGCACGGGGTGACCGTTGTGTTCGTCGTGCTGCCCAACACCAAGATCGAGCTGCTCGAGCCGCTGGGCGAAGGCTCGCCGATCGCCAAGTTCTTGGAGAAGAGCCCGGACGGGGGGATGCATCACGTCTGCTACGAGGTGGACGATATCCTGGCCGCCCGGGACAAGCTGAAGGCGGGCGGCGCGCGCGTGCTCGGCGACGGCAACCCGAAGATCGGCGCTCACGGCAAGCCGGTACTGTTCCTGCACCCGAAGGATTTCTGCGGCACGCTGGTCGAGCTGGAGCAGGTTTGAATGGCGCCTCAAACTTGACAACAACGCCTTCCGATGCCCTGTAGCCCGGAACTGGATTCCCTCCCGATGCGGCTGATCGCATCCCCCTCCCCCTGGTGGGGAGGGGTTAGGGGTGGGGGTAGATTTTCCGGCGTAGCGCGCGGATTCACCCCACCTCCGACCCCTCTCTATCGAGGGGAGGGGAGAAGCGCTGGTCGGCGCCCTGTTACGGCACTCCACTTCGACCGTTTCGACATTCAAATGAGGTAGACGGCCATGGCCGACGCCAAAACAATTCATCGTTATCGCTCGCACACCTGCGGGGCGCTGCGCGCTTCCGATATCGGGGGGACGGCGCGCCTGTCTGGCTGGGTGCATCGGGTGCGGGATCTCGGCGGCGTTCTGTTCATCGATCTGCGCGACCACTATGGGATCACCCAGATCGTCGCAAACCCGACGTCTCCTGCTTTCAAGACGGCCGAGCGGTTGCGGTCGGAATGGGTGGTGCGCGTCGACGGGCTGGTCGCTAAGCGCCCGCTGAGCACCAACAAGGACAAGCAGGGCGAGTCCACGGAAAACGCGAACCTCGCTACCGGCGAGATCGAAGTGATCGTTTCCGAAATCGAGGTGCTGTCTCAGGCCAAGGAGCTCCCGGTGCCGGTGTTCGGCGAGCCCGAGTATCCGGAAGACATGCGGCTCACCTATCGGTTCCTCGACCTCCGGCGCGAGACGCTGCACGGCATCATCATGAAGCGGCTGGAGATCACGCGATCGATCCGCGCGCGCATGCATGCGGCCGGGTTCAACGAGTTTCCGACGCCGATCCTGACGGCGTCGTCGCCAGAAGGTGCGCGCGACTTCCTCGTGCCGAGCCGCATTCATGCGGGCAAGTTCTATGCGCTGCCGCAGGCGCCGCAGCAGTACAAGCAGCTGCTGATGGTGTCCGGCTTCGACCGCTATTTCCAGATCGCGCCGTGCTTCCGCGACGAGGACCCGCGTGCCGATCGCCTGCCGGGCGAATTCTACCAGCTCGATCTCGAGATGAGCTTCATCGAGCAGGAAGACGTGTTCCAGACGATGGAGCCGATCCTGCGCGACATGTTCGTGGAGTTCGCGGAGGGGCGGCCGGTGACGCAGACGTTCCCGCGCATTCCCTATGACGAGGCGATCGCGAAGTACGGCTCGGACAAGCCGGATCTGCGCAACCCGATCGAGATGGCGGACGTGTCGGAGCACTTCCGAGGCTCGGGATTCAAGGTGTTCGCGGGGATGCTGGAGAAGGACCCGAAGGTGCGGATCTGGGCGATCCCGGCACCGACCGGCGGGAGCCGCGCGTTCTGCGACAGGATGAACTCGTGGGCGCAGGGTGAGGGGCAGCCGGGGCTCGGCTACATCATGTGGCGCGAGGAGGAAGGTGCTGCAGGTGCTGGCCCGATCGCGAAGAACATCGGTGCGGAGCGTGGCGCTGCGATCTTCAAGCAGCTTGGATTGAAGGTCGGAGATGCTGCGTTCTTCGTCGCGGGCAACCCGGCCAACTTCTACAAGTTCGCAGGGCTCGCGCGCGACAAGGTCGGTGCCGAGTTGAAGCTCGTCGACGAGAACCGCTTCGCGTTCGCGTGGATCATCGACTTCCCGTTTTACGAGTGGAACGAAGAGGACAAGAAGATCGACTTCTCGCACAACCCGTTCTCGATGCCGAAGGGCGGCGGGGAAGGGCTCGAGAAGGCTCAAGCCGAAGGCCGCGACGCGCTGCTCGCGCTCAAAGCGAACCAGTACGATCTCGTGTGCAACGGCTATGAGCTCGCGTCGGGGTCGGTGCGTAACCACATTCCCGAGACGATGGTGAAGGCGTTCGAGATCACGGGGCTCACGCGCGAAGACGTGGAGAGCAAATTCGGCGGTCTATATCGCGCGTTCCAGTTCGGCGCGCCGCCACACGGCGGTATGGCGGCGGGCATCGAGCGGATGGTGATGCTGCTCACCAACTGCAAGACGGTGCGCGAGGTCGCGCTGTTCCCGATGAACCAGCAGGCGAACGACCTGCTGATGAGCGCGCCCGCCGAAGCGACGCCGAAGCAGCTACGTGAGCTGAACATCCGCGTGGTGAGCCAAGAGAAGAAGGGGTAGGGGCGGGCTGCGTGGAAAGCGCTCCTGTTCGCACACTCAGGCGATTTCCGGATCGTCGTGTTTCGCGCGCGTCACCAGCATGAAAGCGAACAAGGCTGCGCGCACCAGCATCGTCGCGCCGAAGGCGGCGAGCAAGGTCTGCCACGCCATACCCGCTCCGGCCAAGCCCGATACGGCCGCTGCAACGACCGCAAGTGTCATCGCAAGGAACGCCGCGTGACACCACACGGCTTGTTGCTCGGCGCGCAAGCCGGGCACGAGCGCCACCAGGGGCCCGCTCATGGCTAGCCCCGCGAAGTAGGGCGTGAGCCACGGTACAGCGGCGATGGCGACGGCCCATCGCGTGCCCTCGAACAACCCCGCTCCTGCGAGCGCGACGGCAGCCGCCAGAGCGAAGCCGGCGAACGACAGCGCCCCCAACAGATTGAGTGCGCTCCAGATCGCACGTCCCTTGTCCGTGCTGCCAGCGACCTGCTTTTGCAGGAGGGGCGTTACCGCGCTGGCGAATACGTTCGTCGGCATCTCCATCAGGCGGATGCCGAGCAGGAGTTGGCCTGCTATGCCCGCCGGATAGAGGAACGGCAACAGCAAGGCGGGTGCGCTCAAGGCGGCAACAGACAACAGGCTTGTCGGCATGTTCCAGCAGGGCATCATGCGCCAATGGATCGAAATCGCGCGCAGTTCGACGACCGTTGGCCGGGCCGCCAGGATGCTGCGGACCGAGGGTGAGGTGGACAATACCAATGCGCCGGCAGCAAGCATGCCGGCAACCTCTGCCGCCGCAAGACACAGGACCGGTGTCAGCCCGGCCCACAACAAAGCGAACTGCACGCACGCCTGCACCAGCGCCTGCACAAGATTGGCCGAACCGAGGACGGAGAAATTGCCGTCGCGTGTCGCCAGATTGAGTGCGACCTGGCTGATGGCGCGGACCGCGAGTGAAGCCGGTGCTGTGAGCAGGAGAAGCCAACTGTCCGCCAGTGCAGCCGGAAGCGGCAGGGCGAAGAGCAGCCAGACGACAGCAACGATCGTCGTCGCGCCGGTCACGGCGAGCGCGATCCCGAGCGCAAGCCAGCTCACAGCCGTGGCGTCGCGGTCGCCCTTGATGAACATGATCGCCTGCTCGTAGCGCCCGCTGACCACCACCGACATGATGGTGACGGCGGCCAGATAGGCACCGAAGGGGGCGAACGGCTCAGGCCCCGTCAGAGCTGCAAACCCGATCAGGCTGGCGCCGGCTACCACGCGCGAGATCAGCAGACTGCCGGCGAGGCCCGCGAATTGGCGCAACAGAACACGACTACGGCCGGGCATGTGGTCATTCTACCGCTGTTGCGTCCCAGGGTCTCACGATGCGCAGCAGCGCGATGCGCCAGGCGTCCGGAACCAGCTCAGATCCATATGCCACCATTTCATAGTGCACGCGCCACCAGGCTGTCGCGGGCCCTACGTCACCTGCCGTGGGATAGGCGATGAGTGTCGTCGACGGGAACAGCGACGCTTTGAACCGCTCAATTCTGAACAGGTGCAGCGCATCGGTGACGAGGATCAGGGTCTTGGAGTTCGCGGACAGTCCGCGCGCAGCCGCAGCATTCCCGACCGTGTCGAAGGAGGTGCGTTCCGTGAGTACGTCGGCTGTGACGACGCCCCGCTTTTTCAGATCAGCCGCCATCTCCTCGGCACCGAAAAAGTTGCGGCTGGGCCGTGAGCCGCCGACGCAGATGACCGGGCGGCGATCATGGCGTGCATAGACCTCCGCTGCGGTTTGCACGCGGTCGTCGAGGTCAAGGCGCTCGGGGGTGTAGAAAACCACCACCGGCACGCCGGGCGGAATCTTGTCGGGCCGTTGAACGTAGAAATGCGCCGCTTGCAACACCATCCAGGTAGCCACGAGGTCCAGCGCCACGAGAAGCACGACCAGCCGCGACGCCTTGTGCCAAGTCGATCTCGTGCCGATGCTTCGACTCACGCTTGCTTCCGGTTCGATCGGGCGGTTCGCCGGGACGTTGGTATGGCCCCGGAGCATATGCTATCGAAGCCGTCATTGTAAGCAGTGAGGGGGCTCGTCACATTGCCGTCCGAGACAGCAACCGATCGCAAGTTCGGCACGAACGTGCTGTGGAACATGGCGAGCCTCGGCTTCTTGGCGTTCGCCGGGCTGCTGCTCAATTTCGTGATCGCGAGGTTCTATGGTGCTTCCGCGCTTGGCCTCTTCAATATCGTTTTTGCGCTTTACATTTTTCTGTCGCAGTTGGGCGTTCTCGGGATCCATTTCTCGGTCCTGAGATACGTGTCCGAGCACGCGACGAGCGAGCCCGAAAAGGCCGCCCAGTCCGTGACCGGGGCGCTGATGCTGGTCACGGCCGTCAGCACCGCCGTTACAGTTGCAGCCGTGCTGGCCACACCGCTGGTCCGATGGATCTATCCGATCGAAGGGATCACGACCGCTTGGTTGGCCATTCTTCCGGGGCTCTGGTGCTTCTCGATCAACAAAGTGCTTCTGGCCGTGCTCAACGGCGCGGAGTACATGCGCGCGTTCGCAGTACTCCAGGCGCTGCGCTATATTTTCATTCTGCTCGCGCTGGGCTGCGTTCTAGTGATCCGGCCGGCGGCGGAGTGGATCGTTTTCGTTATCTCGGCTGCCGAGGTGCTGCTGCTGCTGGTGCTGGCCGGCGTCGTGCACACGATCTTTCCGAACCTGGATTGGCGGGGCGGAAGGAATTGGATCAGAACGCACCTGGATTTCGGCTTGCGTGTGTTCCTCAGCGGCACGATCGGCGAACTCAATACGCGTATCGACGTGCTGATCCTGGGCTCGATGCTCGACAGCACGCGGGCGGGCATCTACAGCGTCGCGCTGCTGCTGGCGGAAGGCTTCGCGCAAGCTATCGTCGTGATGCGCAACAACATAAATCCCGTGATCACTCGGGATCTGCTCGGTGGCGACGTGGAGGCGTTCACGCGGTTCGCGCGTCGCATTTCCGGCTTCTTCGCACTCTTCATGCTGGTCGCAGGAACGCTGCTCGTCGCCGGATTTGCGCTCACGGTGACTTGGCTGCTGCCCGACGCGAAATTCGAGCTTGCCATCGTGCCGCTGGCGATACTGATCGCTGGTCTCGTTCTGGCGTCGGCCTACATGCCATTCGGCATGATATTGTCCCAGTCGGGCAGACCGTTCGAGCAGACCTTGTTTGCCGGCGCGGTGCTGGGCTCCAACGCCGTGCTCAACATTCTTCTCATCCCGCCACTCGGGATCACCGGTGCGGCTTTGGGAACGTCTCTGTCCTACGTGGTCACGGCGGTGTTGCTGATCTTCATCATGCGCCGCGTGTATGGCATCAAAATCTGGGTGTAATTCCTTCGGGTCGGGTCAAGGCCACTGGCCGCGGCCCGACATTCTTCCGGAATGCCGTGGTTGTCGGGTCGCCCCCGGATCGCGCTTGGCGCGTCCGGGGCCGACCAAGCCCACGACTATCAGCCGCATTCCCGGCGACATACGTGCCGCGGCGCTACCTGCCTGCACTCCCGCCAGCAACTTCCGCTACCACCGCCGTAACCGCCTCGATAGCCGCCACCGCCATAGCCATAGCCGGAGTCGTAACTGCGCCGAGGGGTGCTGCCGTCATACCGGTGCGATCGCGGATCCCAGGCCGGCAATCCATTGACGCGCCGGCACTGCTCCGCGTGGTAGTGCGGTCCGCCCTGGTCGACCTCGACGTTCGCACTGCCATGGCAGCCGTGCACGAGGATGATCTGGGACTCGACACTTTGAGCCGGCAGCAAAGATGGCAAGGGGGCTGCTGATGCATTTGTGACGGCAAAAGAGAACATTGTCGCACTGGCCAGGGCGGACAGTAGTGTCGCTCTCTTCATGGAAACCGATCCTTGTGCATGCATTCGAATAGAAGGGCAGCATAACGCACTGCAAGCATAACGTAAATCCAGGGACATTGTTCCGCCGATGACAAGACTTTTATCGAATACGATGGCTACTCCGAGCCCTGCTGGCCGTCCAATTCACTCATCGTTCAGCTAGCGTCCCAGACAGCAGCCCCTGACCGCGGAGAGCCGGGGCTATCGAGTCATCGCTCGAGGCGGGGGAAGGAGGCTGGAGAGGGTCTTGGCCTCCTCCTCCCAGATCAACTTCTTGGCGGCCTCGTGCGACGCGCGCTTTGCTGCAAACAGCGTTTCTGCGTTCAGTGTCGCCAGATAGCGCGGAATGGCCGTGGTGTCGGTTGGATCGATCGCAAGACCCAGGCCGTGCTCTGCCAATAGATTGGCTGCATCGGAGCCACCTGCCGCGATCGGAACCAGACCCGCATGGAGATACTCGAACAGCTTGTTGGGCATCGCGAAGTGGTTCTGAGCTGATCGCGTGTCGAACACCATGACGCCGATATCGCTGGCGTTCGCAGCGGCTACGATCCGGTCCTGCGGGGCCATGGGTTCGATCGATATGCGTCCCGTCGAATCTTCTGCCACGAGCCTCTCGACTCTGGCCTGATAGGTCGAATTCGGCGCGCGCCCTCGCAGCACGAGCCGGAAATTGTTCGGCCACAGCTTTACGCCTGCGACGAGAGTTTCGATGCCACGGTCCGGTTTGAAGAGGCCATGATAGAGAACCTGGAATGGTTCGGCCGGCGTTCGCGGCGCCATCGGCATTCCCTGCGGCAGGTTGCGGATCACGTGCGGCATGCTGGGGAGCCGGTACTCCGCCTGCATGGCCTTGGCTATTCCAGGGCTTACGCACGTCACGCACAGCGCCCGGCGCAACCCCTCGCCCTCGATGCATTTGATGAGAGGGGGAAACAGCAGCCGCCAGGCCGTACTGCTCGAATGCTCCTGCAGGGCGAACTCGTTCGTATCGTAGTAGAATTTCATTCCCCATCTGAAGTAGGCGTCGAGCGCCGCCGGCAACGCCGTCCAGTCGTTTGCAACGACGATGGCCGATCGGGGTATGGCACCGGTCGTCAGTGCGTGTGCCAGCGCGGATCGCAACTCTTCGACGCCCGGGACAGCTCGAGCCGTCGTCAGCGCACTTCGGGGCGACCGCGATACGCGACTGGCCAGCAGCACGGCTGCAGCCGCGATCTTG
>CAMDMH010000109.1 GCA_945901835.1 Devosia equisanguinis
GCACGCCCGACTATCCGCCGCCGCGCGCTGAGGCGCCCTGCCGCACTCGGATCAACGAAAGAGGATCAGCAAAGCGCCTGTACGCTCCGCCCAAAACGGCGGCAACGATGGTGGTTGACCGAACGTCGGACGACTACGAGTCATACGCCTCGAGTTTGCGTCTCGCACTGCACCGTGGCATAGGGTGAGAAACGCGGGCTAGCAGCACGTGAGCGGCAACGACCGACATGACAACTAGAGTGACACCTCGGCGCACCGCTGCACCGGAGACTGCATCTCTCAGTCGGAGTTGCACGGCATGAATCGTCAAAGCGATAAAGATGCAAGGCACGACGGTTCGAAGGACCGGATGTGTCGCTTCATGCTTCCACGCTTGCGATGTGACTATCGTTGCCCATACGATATAAATGGCGCCAAGGACGATAGCGAACTGCACACGTGTGTAGCGGTTCTTCAATTCCAATTCATACTCCGTCGAGGATCGGGTGAGGGCGGAACGATACCGTTCGTCATCCCGGCGAAGGCCGGGACCCAGTTCTCCTCGTAGTTGAGAAACTTGTGATGGGTACGCTTTGGAGCGTCGCTCCAATCGTTCCTGCATTCCAGGCGGATTGGTGATCTGGGCCCCGGCCTTCGCCGGGGTGACGGACGTGGTGGTGATAGCAGTTGCATCATTGGCCTTTACCGGCAGACGCCTTCCCCTTGATCTCCTCGATCAGCTTGGCGGCTTCGCTGCCTTGGATGCGGGCGATGTCGTCCTGATATTTGAGGAGAGTGCCGAGGGTACTGTCGACCTTCTGGCTGTCGAGGGCGACGCAATCGAGCGAGGCGAGTGCCTGCGCCCAGTTGATGCTCTCGGCGATGCCGGGCGTCTTGTAGAGATCCATGCGGCGCAGCGACTGAACGAAGGCGACGACTTGTTTCGTCAGCTCATGGGCGGCCTCGGGCACTTTCAGCGAGAGGATCTCGCGCTCGCGGCCCGTGTTGGGGAAGTCGATCCAATGATAGAAGCAACGGCGGCGGACGGCGTCGTGCACCTCGCGCGTGCGGTTCGAGGTGAGGATGGTGATCGGCGGTTCCTTCGCCTGGATCACGCCGAGTTCGGGGATGGTGAGCTGATAGTCACCGAGGATTTCGAGCAGAAACGCCTCGAACGGCTCGTCCGCGCGGTCGAGTTCGTCGATCAGCAGCACGGGCGCGCGGCCTTCCGCTGATAGTTCGAGCGCCTGCAACAGGGGGCGCTTCAGGAGATAATCGCCGGTGTAGATGTCGCGTTCGAGGGCGGAGGTCGAGGCGCCTTCGCCGGCAGCTTCGGCCGCGCGGATGTGGATGAGCTGGCGGGAGTAGTTCCATTCGTACGCGGCGGAGGCGAGGTCGAGCCCCTCGTAGCACTGCAGCCGGACCAGCGGGCGATCGAGTTCCTTTGCGAGGACCTTCGCCAATTCGGTCTTGCCGGTGCCCGGCTCGCCTTCGAGAAGCAGCGGGCGCTTCAGTTTGAGCGCCAGGAATACGGAGGTCGAAAGTGCCTCGCCGGCGATGTAGCCGCCATGCGCCAACAGAGAAGATGTCTCGGGGACGGTCGTGGGAAGGGAGGTCATCAGGTGGGGAGGCTCGCGCGTTGAAGGCTCGGAGGGCCAGCCTACGCCGAGATGGATGCAATCGCCACTGCCGGTCTGATTGTGGCTTAAGCCATCGCGCCAGCATGTTGCCACAGTCGGATGCGCCCGTGGGGCCATGAAGATGGGGGCATCTCGAAAAGTTCAGCCGGACGCACCTTCGCCTCCCGCTCACAGGAAGCTGAAGGGCGACCAGATCCGGCAGCGGATCGACGACAATCGCATGAAGCGGTTGGCGATCGCGGAGGCTATGAAAAACGAGGCCGGTGTCACCGGGCACGAGATCAACAAGGAAGATTTCGGCGGGCTCGCATACATCGGCACGGGGCGGATTTTTTCGCCTGCAGGGCAGAACATCCTGCAACTCTACACAGTGGCGCACGAGTGCGGTCACATCTTCCTTCAGGATGCGCCGCTGGGAATTTATCTGCCGGCACACTTGAAGGAAATGGAGGCGGAGAGCTATGCGCATCAGGCGTTTCGCGAGCACGGGATGACGATGCCGCGGCGGCTTTCCGATTGGGGCCGGACCTACGTCGGGTCGTGGATCGAGAAGGACATCGCTGCCGGTGTCGCGATCGATCCGCGGGTGGTTGCCTATGCGAACGGGACGCGATCTCCCTATGAGCCATTGAGGATGGTGCCGGACACGTGGCGGCTGCATACGGCAGCGTCTACGGGTGTCGCGCGCTCGGTGCCGGTGCCTTCGTCCATTCGCCTGCGTGTGGCGTCTGTCAGACGAGGTTGGCATTGGCTCGTGAGTGCGGTGCGGAGTTCGGCTTTGCGTGAGGGGACGATCGTTCACGACGCGGTGTCGCTGGCCAGGGAAGTGGTTTTCAATGCGATAGCCGGGATGTGTATTGCGCTCGTCCTGACGATCTTGTTGGCGAACCATCATCGATTGCCGGAGCTGGGGCCGGCGCCGTCACTCGGTGGGATCACCGTGTTCCACGTCCTGGCGGCTATGGCTGCAGGTGTGATCTGGTCCGGGCTCGTTCTGCTGTGGCGGACGATACAGCGCTAAGCGAAGACGTCGGGTTTCGCGGCGCTCGGGACCGCTACGGACACTCCGAGCAATAACTGAATCGAAAAGTAAGCTCTCTCCCCCCTCCCCCGTTGTGGGGAGGGGGCGGGGGCTGGGCAATTCAATTCACGTAGGTCATCCCGGTGCTCGTCACCGGGATCCAGGGTGCAACAATGGCAATGCTCCGGGTTGTGGCAAACTCGATCCCGGGCACAAGGCCCGGGATGACCGTATTCTATAGAACTGAATCGCCCTGGGGGCGGGGGTGGAGCGCCTCAAAATCATCTGATTTTCTGCGGGTTCCCCCTCCGGCCCTACGGGCCACCTCCCCCACAATGGGGGGAGGAGAACCGAAAGGATGATCCGAAAATCGAAGCAGTTATTCTTCTGAGCGGCTTAAACCGATCTACGACAGTGCTGCTGTTACGGCGCGCTCGGCCATCACGGGGATGAGGGCGGCGCGGTACTCGGCGGGGGCATGCAGGTCCGAGATCAGGCCGCTCGGCGAGGCTTTCTGACCGGCGAGTGCCGCGACGGAGAAGTCCGCGTTCAGTGCCGCCTCCAACGCATGAGCGCGGAATACGCCGCTCTCGCTTGCGCCAGTGACAGCAACGCGGACGGTGTTGGCGAACTTTGCGACGAACACGCCGACGAGGGCGAAGCGCGAGGCGCGCTGGGCGAACTTGGCGTAGCCGGCCTTTTCGGGAAGCTGGAAGCCGATGCCGGTGATGAGCTCGCCGGGTTCCAGGGCCGTGGTGAAGAGGCCCTTGAAGTAGTCGTCGGCGAGGATCTTGCGCTTGTTGGTGACGACGGTCGCGCCGAGCGCGAGGATCGCGGCGGGCCAATCGGCGGCGGGATCGTTGTTGGCGAGCGAGCCGCCGATGGTGCCGCGGCTGCGTACGGCGGGATCGGCGATTTCTCCGGCGAGGTGGCAGATGGCGGGGCAGGCTGTGCGCAGGGCGTCGCTGGCTGCGATCTCGCGATGCGTGGCCATGGCGCCGATGCCGACGGCGGTGCCGCCGCGGTGGATGCCCTTGAGGTCGTCGACGTTGCGGATGTCGATCAGCATCTCAGGCTTGGCGAGCCGCTGTTTCAGCGTGGGGATGAGTGTCTGGCCGCCGGCGATGTAGCGCGCCTCTGGGTTCAGCTCGTGGATGTTGGCGGCGTCGTCGATGGAGCCGGCGCGGACGAATTCGAAGGTGTACATGGTGGTCTCCGGAAGTCGGAAATCGGAAGACGGAAATCTGAATTCGGAAGCGAAAGTGGGAAGTCGGGAGCTCGACCTTTTCGATTTCCGACTTCCGATTTCCCCTTATTCGGCCGCTTGTCGTGGTTGCGCTGCCTGAATCGCGGCCCACACCTTGGCCGGCGTGGCGGGCATGTCGATGTGGTCGACGCCGTATTCGGCCAGGGCGTCGCAGATGGCGTTGATGACGGCGGGCGGCGATCCGATGGCACCGGCTTCGCCGCAGCCCTTCACGCCGAGGGGATTGTGGGTGCAGGCGGTGACGGTGGTGGCGACGGTGAACGAGGGCAGGTCGTCGGCGCGGGGCATCGTGTAGTCCATGTAGGAGCCGGTCTTGAGCTGGCCTGCGTCATCGTAGACCGCGTGCTCGAACAGCGCCTGCCCGATGCCTTGGGCAAGGCCGCCGTGGACCTGGCCTTCGACGATCATGGGATTGACGATGTTGCCGAAGTCGTCGGCGGCCACGAACGAGGCGATCGCGACCTCGCCGGTGCGCGGATCGATCTCGACCTCGCAGATGTAGGTGCCGGCGGGAAACGTGAAGTTCTTGGGGTCGTAGAAGGCGGTTTCTTCGAGCCCCGGCTCCAAGGTTTCGAGCGGGTACTTGTGTGGCACGTAGGCCGCGAGCGAGATTTCGCCGAACGCCTTCTTCTTGTCGGTGCCCTTCACCTGGAATGCGCCGTCCTTGAACTCGATGTCGGCCTCGGCGGTTTCGAGCAGGTGGGCGGCGATCTTGCGGCCCTTCTCGATCACCTTGTCGAGCGCGTTGACGATCGCCGTGCCGCCGACAGCGAGCGAGCGCGAGCCGTAGGTGCCCATGCCGAACGGTACGCGGTCGGTATCGCCGTGGACGATCTCGACGCTGTCCATGGGGATGCCGAGTTTCTCTGCCACGACCTGGGCGAACGTGGTCTCGTGGCCCTGGCCGTGACTGTGGGAGCCGGTCAGCACGGTGACGCTGCCGGTCGGATTGACGCGCACGGTGGCGGCTTCGTAAAGGCCGGCGCGGGCGCCGATGGAGCCGACGAGGCTCGAGGGGGCGATGCCGCAGGCCTCGATGTAGCTCGCTACACCGAGGCCGCGCAATTTGCCGTTGGCTTTCGACGCGGCCTTGCGCGCTGTAAAACCCGACACGTCGGCGAGTTCGATCGCCTTATCCATACTCGCGGCATAGTCGCCGGTATCGTACACGACGGCGACTGGCGTCTGGTAGGGGAACTGGTCGTTCCTGATGAAGTTGCGGCGGCGGATCTCGATCTGATCGAGGCCCAACTCGCGTGCTGCTTTCGACAGCGTCCGCTCGACGATGAACGTCGCCTCGGGGCGGCCGGCGCCACGGTAGGCATCGACGGGCACGGTGTTAGTGAAGACGGCCTTCACGTTGCAATGGATCGCGGGCGTCCGGTACTGACCGGCAAGCAGCGTGCCGTGCAGCCACGTCGGAACGCTCGGCGCAAACGTCGAGAGATAGGCGCCCATGTTGGCGAGCGTCTCGCACTTCAGGCCGATGATGACGGCATCCTTGTCGAAGGCCATCTCGACGTGGGTGACGTGATCGCGGCCATGCGCGTCCGACATGAAGGCTTCGGACCGGTCCGCGGTCCATTTTACGGGACGGAGGATCTGTTTCGACGCCCAGGTGACGAACGCTTCTTCGGCGTAATGGAAGATCTTGGAGCCGAAGCCGCCGCCGACATCGGGGGCGTAGACGCGCAGCTTGTGCTCGGGGATCTGCAGCACGAACGCGCCCATCAGGAGCCGGATTACGTGCGGGTTCTGGCTCGTCGTGTAGAGCGTGTAGTCGGAGGTTGCGAGTTCGTAGTGGCCGATTGCGACGCGTGGCTCTATGGCGTTGGCGATCAGGCGGTTGTTGACGAGATCGAGCTTCGTGACGTGTGCGGCGTGGGCGAAGGCGGCGTCGGTTGCTGCCTTGTCGCCCAGCTCCCAGTCGTAGCAGAGGTTGTCGGGGGCTTCGGCGTGCACAGTCTGGCCGCTGCCGGTGATCGCCTTCTTCATGTCGACGACGGCGGCGAGTTCGGCCAGCTCGATGTCGATCAACTCGGATGCAGTTCGCGCTTCCGCGTAGGTTTCGGCGATGACGGCGACGATGGGATCACCGACGTGGCGGACCTTGCCAGAGGCCAGGATCGGATGCTTGGGCTCCTTCATCGGCGAGCCGTCCTTGCCGGTGACCTGCCAGCCGCACGGCAAGCCGCCGACGGGGCCGGACGCATCAATGTCGGCTTGAGTGAAGACGGCGACCACGCCCGGTGCGTTCAACGCGCGCGATATGTCGATGCGGCCGATCTCGGCGTGGGCCACGCTCGACCTGAGGAAGTAGCAATAAGTCTGGCGCGACAAGTTGATGTCGTCGGTATAGCGGCCGAGCCCCTTGAGGAAGCGGAAATCCTCGCGGCGCTTCACGGCTTCGCCGATGGCGGTGGATGATGTCATTGGTTGTCCTGTCGGCGACTAATTCCGATGTGGAGTGCGGCGGCGGATTACGCTGCGCTAATCCGCCCTACGCCACGGTTTGGCCACTGGCGATTTGAACGGCCTTGACGATGTTATGGTAGCCGGTGCAGCGGCAGATATTGCCCTTCAAGCCCGTTCGTATCTCGGCCTCGGTCGGCTTGGGGTTCTTGGCCAAGAGGTCGGTGGCGGCCATCACCATGCCGGGCGTGCAGAAGCCACATTGCAGCCCATGCGCTTCCTTGAAGGCTGCTTGTACGGTGCTCATCTCGCTGCCTCGCGAAAGGCCTTCGATGGTGGTGACGCTGGAGCCGTCGACCTGGACCGCCAGCACATTGCAGGCCTTCGCGGAGTGGCCGTCGATGTGGACCGTGCAGGCGCCGCATTGGGCGGTGTCGCAGCCGACGTGGGTGCCGGTCAGTTCCAGTTGCTGGCGGAGTAGATCGACGAGCAGGAGATTGGGTTCGACCTGCCGCCGGATGGTGCGGCCGTTGATTTCCAGTGCAATCTCCGTCATTACGGTCTCCCAAGTGCGACCAGAAGCGTTTCCAGTTCCATTCATGCTGGCGCTGAGACTGCCCCATTCGACGCCCCCCCGGCAATGCCATTGTATGATTGCCTGATCCGGGCCGGAGATCCTGCCTCCGTATGAATCGATCAATTTGAACATCGTTTATTCTTGCGTGGTTTCGTCACTTTCAGCACAAGGCATGCAAATTCGCTGGTGATTTCGTCTTGGGACGGATAATTAATTTTTGGATGAGTTCGCCCGGCGCCAAAAGGCCATGCGCCGGCTGGATATTTTTTAAATCCGCAGATCGAAGGGCTGTCGTCTCGTCAGATGCCTCGTCACCCTAGACACGCGCTTGCCGCGCGCATCATGTCACGATTGGACCAGCTTGCCGCCATCACCAGCGTCGAGGGCGAGATCTCGCGCTTCTACCTGACGCGGGAGCATGCGGCGGCCGTGAAGCTGATCTCGGGGTGGATGACGGAAGCGGGGCTCGATGTCGCAGTCGATCCGGCCGGTACGCTCATCGGCCGGAAGGAAGGTGCGACGCGCGCGGCCAAGACTCTGCTGCTGGGCTCGCATATCGACACGGTGGCGAACGCGGGCCGGTTCGACGGCTGTCTGGGTGTCGTCGTCGCCATCGAGGCGATGGCGGAGTTGCGCCGCCTCGGCAGGAGCTTGCCCTATTCGGTCGAGGTCGTCGCTTTCGGTGGCGCGGAGGCCAGCCGGTTTCCCACGATGCTCGTGGGGGCGCGGGTGCTGGCGGGAGGGGCGCCGCCCGGTGTGCTCGATGTGGCCGACAGTGACGGCGTCACTCTGCGGCAAGCGCTGACGGAGTTCGGCTGCGATCCCGATAAAATTTCGGATGCTGCGAGACGGGCGTCGGACCTTCTCGGGTATGTCGAGGTGCACATCGAGCACGGTCTGGTGCTGCAAGGCGAAGGCGTAAGCGTCGGCGTGGTGACGATGATCAGCGGGGAAAGCCGGTTCGGCGTCGAGGTTCGCGGTATGGCCGGGCATGCGAGTACGTTGCCGATGAAGGTTCGCCGCGACGCTCTGAGCGGCGCTGCGGAAATGCTGCTGGCCATCGAAGATGTCGCCCGCTCCACGGCGGGGCTTCTTGCGACGGTCGGCAAGTTTTCGATCAAGCCCGGCAGCGCGGGCGTGGTGCCCGAGCAGGCGGATTTCTGCGTCGACGTTCGCAGTCCCATCGATGGCGTGCGGCGTAGCGGGTGGCGCGAGATCGATCGCCGCGCGAGGGCGATCGCGCGGCTGCGGCGCCTGACTTATACCGTCGGCCCTAAGTTCCTATTCGTGGAATCCACGGATAGGAACACAGTGATTTGATCCGTCCAGTCTCGGCCTTGAGTCGATTCCAGGCGGTGCAGGCGGCGTCGACGATGGCGTCGTAGTCG
>CAMDMH010000110.1 GCA_945901835.1 Devosia equisanguinis
ATGTCGGCATCCTCGGGAAATATTCCGAGCTCGCCGAAGCGCTGCCGCTCATCGTCATCAGCTAGTCGTCGCAGGCTGATCGAGATCGTCTTTGCAACGGCTATGGTCCGCTCTGCACTGTCATTGCTATCGAAGGCGGTAAGCCCTTCCTCGTCGAGAAACCGGTTGGCCTCAATGATGGCCTCGGCCAAGCGCTGGCCGGCCCCAATGCCTTCGCGCAAGAAGCCGTTCGCGAGCTTGAGTAGCTGTGCCCACTGCCCAAGGCGCTTCGCGAGTTGGCCGAGCGCGAACTCCTGTGCCGCGACCTGGTCCTTGGGCAAATCCCGGCGCAGCAGATGCATGGCCTCGGCTGGCCGCATCGCGTCGACGGATTGGCGTCGCGCCGTATCCGGCAGTACCGGATCAAAGCGCGTGGTGACGAGCCGGGTCGTCGCCTTGCCGCCGTGCAAGAAGGGGTCGAGATGAGTCTTCTCCCAGACATCATCAATGATGAGCAGGATGCGCCGCTCGCCCAATGCCTCTGCGAGTGCCGTTCGTGCCGCCTCGACGTTGTGCATGGAGACGGCCGTGCCGGTGATGAGCGCGACGAGGTCCGAAATTAGCGTGAGAACTCTCGCGCCCCCGTTCTCGCCCAGCTCTACCCAAAGTACGCCGTCGTAGTAGGCGTCAACGATGGCAGCGTCTTGCGCCAGCGCCTTCGCGAGCGTCGTTTTACCATAGCCGCCGGCACCGCGCAGGGCAGCCGTGATCGCCACGGCGTCGCCTTTGGGGTCCAGCAACTGCTGCTTGAGAGCGTTGAATTCGCCCGGCCGCTCGACGAAATCGGCCGGCGGCTCCGGAGCCATCATCGGCACGCGCTTGGCGGCGCTCGGCAGCTCGAGAACGCGCAGGAGATTGGTGGCCCGCTCTGCAATATCGAGATCGTAGAGGTTTCCTAGCCAGCGCGGCAGCGTGCCAAGCTCACCCAGGCCCGGCCCTTTGACAGGCGATATGGTCTTGCCCTCTTGCCGGGCCAGCCTGATTTCGCGGCGGACGACCGGGCTCTTCAGCGCGCCAGGGGTTACGAACAAAATAAAGTGCTGTAGCTCCCTGGATCGCAACGCATTCTCGATCTGCGACCACCAATCGGCGTTGCCTTGAAGTGCGACGATGTCCTGCCAGATCGAGTGACCGTGGGCTTCCAGGTTCCCGCGCAGGTTGGCTGCGGCTTCGGCACCATCTTTGGTCGCGTAAGATATGAAAATGCGAGCCGGCTTAACTTCGACCATTGGCGGTGCCCATCCATCTTTTCTTTCGGATCTTAGCCCAGCGGGTCGTCAGGCAACCACGTCTCATTCTGAGGGGGCAGTGCGGAAGGGCGCGCTGCGAGTTCGCGGCGGGTGGTCGCGAGCTAGCTTGTGAACCGGGATGCCATTTTTACCCTGCCCTGTGGCGGCCGAGGTACTGGGGTCGTAATGACAAGCGTGGCTTGGCCAGAGCTGCCGTTCGGTTTCAGTTAGGCTTGATCACATCAGTTTGCGAGTTGCTACTCGACAATCTGAGCCGTCCGCGCCTTGGTTGGCACTCACCATGCTCCCTCGGCAGCTGCCGAACGGGGAACGGAGCGCGCCCGGCTTCGCGGAGCAGAGAAAGCTGCCGTCGGAGCTCACCATTCATCGGTATCAAGGCCATCGAGTCGCGACAGCCGCTCAACTTCGGAAAGCGGACATCGACCTGCACAAACGACCATCACACGCCAAACAGCGGCGCAATCCGCGACAAGCATGTGAATAGCCTGGGATTGCAGCGTATGCAGATTGTGCAGACTGCCGCCGTTGCGGACACAATGGAGGCTGAGGGAGCGGATGGGCTACTTGAAGCACTTTCCGAGGCCCGTACTAGAAGCTCTTGTCCATGGGCGGTGGCTACCCGTCGTCGGCGCGGGATTGTCGCTAAACGCGCTTACGCCATCTGGCCCGCGCCGCTCCTTCTAAAGCTTCACGGAGACTTACATCATCCTGAACGCATCGTTGCGACTAAAGGCGACTACGAAGGTTTTCTTGCCAAGTATGCGCTGCTCGCTACTAACCTCTCCAATCAATTGATTACGAAGACCGCCGTTCTGATAGGGTACAGTCTGGACGACCCAGATTTCCGGCAACTCTGGCACGTCGTCACGCAACGCTTGGGGCGAAGCCGCCGCCCCGCGTATGCGCTGACGCAGCCAGGGTCAGAAGCGTCGGTTCGCGCTACGATGAACTGCGCGTTCGCTCCCTCCGCATCAACCTATACAGGTTCGCGCTGCAAGTGCGCGGCCGGCCCTCTCCCTAACCCTCTCCCCATCAAAACGGGGAGTGGGAATGTCCAGCGGCGCTCAAACGCGGAGCAGGCGCTCCGCATTGCCGTGGGCGATGCGGGCGCGGTCGGGATCGCTCACGGGGAGGTGGCGGAGGAAGCCGCAGGAGTCCTGCATCGAGCAGTAGGGATAGTCGACGGAGAACATGATCCGGTCCACGCCGACCTCCAGCAGAAGATTTAGGAAGGTCGGCATGAAATTGAAACCGCCGAACGTGTAATGCACGTTCTGCCTCAGGTACTCGCCGACCGACCGCTCGAGCTTGGTCGTCTGCACGGGGAAATTCTTGTTCATGCGCGGCAGCATGAATGACAGGCCCTCGCCTAGATGGCCCACCACCACCTGGAGATTGGGATGCCGGTCGAAGACGCCGCCCAGCACCATGCGCATCAGGTGCACCGCCGTCTCGATGTGCCAGCCCCAGCCACCGGCGGCGAATGTCGCAGACACCGCAGGCGAGAAGCCGCTGTAGAGCGCGTCGACGACAGCCTTGGGCGGCACTGTGGGATGCAGATAGATCGGCGCATCGAGCTTCTCAGCGCGCGCGAGCAGCGGCTCGAAGGCCGGTGCGTCAAGGTATTGCCCGCGGGTGTGGCCGTTGATGTTCGCGCCCTTGAAGCCGAGCTTCACGATGCAGCGGTCCAGCTCATCGACGGCTGCGTCACCTGCCTGGATCGGCAACGAGGCGAATCCCGCAAATCGCTTGGGGTGGCGCTTGATCGCCTCGGCGAGGAAGTCGTTCGCGTCGCGCGCACATGTCACGGCTTCGGCCGGCTCGCATTGCTCCACGCCCGGTGAATTGAGCGACAGCACCTGCATATCGACGCCGGCTGCATTCATCTCGGCCACGCGCGCGTCGCCGACTTCCGAGAGATTGGAGACGATCGTCTCGCCGTTCTGGCGGAACTTCCTGAACTGCTCGGTCGAGACCTTGCCCGGCCCGGCGACGAAGGCCGGCGTCACGAAGTGTTCCTCGATTGCTATGATGCGCATGGTCTCGTTCTCCCCGGTGTCCTGTGCGACGGCGATAGATAACACAAGCTGCGGCTCGGCGAGTGGGACTTGCGGGCGGGAGCAGCCGGCTTGTGGGTCGGCTAGCGCTCTGGCACACTTCCGATCAATGTGGATCGTCGTTTTTAAGTCGCAATATCGCGACCGCGGCGTCGACGGGGGGGGACCGGCGCATGCGTTTCATTCGCTCAATTCTTTTCATCCGGCTCGCTTTCGCCGTTGTGTTGGCCGGCGCGTCGATGTCCGTCAGCTCCCTGCCCGCCGCCGCGCAGAGCGCAGCCAGCGGTCGCATAACCCTCGTCGTGCCGCTGGCGGCGGGCGGCGCGATGGACACCATCGCACGGGTGATGGCCGCTCGGCTTTCGACCCAGCTCGGCCGGACCGTCATCGTGGAGAACCGGACCGGCGGCGGCACTATCACGGGTACGCTTTCGGTCGCCAAGGCCGAGCCGGACGGCAATACGCTGCTGATCGCACCCAGCGCGACGCTGACCGTGAACGTCACGATCTACAAGACGCTGAGCTACGATCCGGTGAAGGACTTCGCGCCGGTCGGCATGTACGTGCGGGTGCCGTTCGTGCTGGTCGCGAACGCGCAGAGCGGCATCCGGTCGATCGCCGATCTCGTCGCGCAGGCGAAGGCCAATCCCGGCAAGCTCACCTTTGCCTCGACCGGGGTCGGCGGGTCGCCGCACCTAGCGGCAGAGATGTTGAAGTCGATGACCGGGATCGATCTGGCGCACGTTCCTTATCGCGGGTCGCCACAGGCACTCAACGATCTGATCGGCGGGCACGTGCAGTTGACATTCGGCGATCCCGCGCTCGTGCAGGAACTGATCGCGACGAAGAAGGCCTTCCCGCTCGGGGTCTCCTCGCTCACCAGGATGGCGACCCTGCCTGATGTGCCGCCCCTGGCCGAGGCAGGATTGCCGGGGTTCGATGCGGTCTCCTGGCACATGGTGATGGCGCCGGCGGGAACGCCCGCCGAGACCATCGCGAAATTGAATGAAGCGATCAGGCAGTTCGCCCTCGCGCCCGAAGTGCAGAAGCAGATGGGCACTATGGGAATGATGCCCGTGGCCTCGCCGCCGCCGGCGGAGCTTCAGGGTTATCTCAAGTCCGAGATCGAGCGTTGGGGTGCAATCGTGCGGCGAGCGGGGGTCGCGGGCTCGCAGTAGAACGCGGAGGCCGCCTGATCAGTCCCCCCCGCGAAGCCGCCGCCCGCGCTGCTCCTCTTCGGGTGAAAACGGAGTGAGGGGACTAGCCGCGCCTTCCGAAGCCGCCGCCGGTGGGCGTGGAGTTGCTCGCAGGCGACGCCCAGCAACTTCGTCTTTGCCGGTTCAACTTGAATCATCCGCCACTCGGTCGCCTCTCATTATGCCACCTCGATAGTTGCCGATGGAGGAACGAAGCGTGGCCGGCTCCGCGGAGCAGAGGAAGCGGACTCCGGTCACTCCACCGAAAAAGGGATGCACGCACCTGGTGGGGAGGTCCGCTCTGCCTTCGACCGGTACCCTCGGGCGACTTGCAGCCTCGGACCAAGTACGGAGGTTCGCACTACAAATGAAATGACGCCTCGCACGGCGCGTCGAGCGAGGCTTCGTACATCTATTTTGGTTCTATCGGCTTCATTCCCGCCCTTGTGGCGACCTCAAGCCAAATCTTCGTTTCCCGTTCGATACGGGCCTTTAAGGAAGCGGGTGAACCGGCGGTGACGTCCAGACCCACGAGCCGCAGCTTCTCTCGGAACCCCGGACTGTCCAGCACCACGATCGACGACTTATACAATCTGTCCGTAATTTCTGGCGGCGTCTTCGACGGGACGAACAACGCTGTGAAGTTCGCGAGCGTGAAGTCCGGAAATCCAGACTCTTCGAATGTCGGCAGGTTGGGCATGCCGGGCCACCGCTTCGGGCTGGTCAAACCGATTCCCACCACCGACCCAGCCTGAATAAGCGACTGAAGCGCCGGGAGCGCCGCCGAGCACAGCTCTACCGAGCCGGACAGCAGGGATTGGGTTGCTGGACCGCCGCCGTTGTGGGGGACGGCAGCTAGATTAATCCCAGTGCGAATCCTGAACAGCTCCCCCGTGAGGTGCGATACGGTTCCGAATCCGGGATGCGAGAAGTTGAAATTGCCCTTCTCCTTTGCTGCTTCGACGAATTCCTTCAACGTGCGAATGCCGAGCTTGGGGTTCACGGCGAAGGCCGTCGGCGTATCGGCCAGGTCAATGACGGGAGAGAAATCGGTCTCCGGATTATAGGGGATAGACGTGAACAACAGTGGGTTCGTAACGATCGAGCTCGCCTGGACCAGAACCGTGTATCCGTCCGGTTCCGACCGGGCTGCTATCCCGGCACCGAGGCTGCCGCTCGCACCGGGACGATTCTCGACGACCACGGGAACACCGAGCAACTCGCTGAGCGGCGGTCCCATCATGCGCGCGGCCACATCAACCGGACCTCCCGGTCCGAACGGCACGAGGAGCTTGATGGGTTTATCCGGGTAGGCTGCCAGTGCCGGCGAGATCCGGGCAATCAGCGGTGCCGTCAACGCCGTTGCGGCGACGCCAGCGGCGGAGGTCAGGAAGCGCCGGCGATTGCCACCTCGGCATAAGGAGACGGAGCGATCATTCACCATCTGGCAGATCCTTTCGGCTTTCCTTGCTCTGACCGCAACGGCCTTTGCTCAGCAGGCCGCCCAACCGTCACTCACCGACCGGGCCAAAGACGCGGCAGGCAATGCCCTGAAAAACATCGTCACGCCAGCAGCCAGCCCGTCGACTTCGCCGAAAGCCGCCCGCGTGAACATCAACAAGGCGTCGGCCTCGGAACTGGATGCCCTTCCCCAGATTGGCGAAGCGCGAGCAAAGGCGATCATTACCGGTCGCCCCTACAAATCCATCGACGAACTCAAAACCAGAAAGATCCTTCCAGAAAACGCATATAGCGCGATCGCAGACAAGATTACGGTGAATTGAGATCTGCGACGGTTCAGAACGGAAGGAGAATCTCATGCTGTCCGCTCCAACATTCGTCGTCTGGCTTATCTCGACCGTACTGGCGATAGCTGTGGCCTGCGTCTACTACCTCGGCATCAGCATCCCTGTGATTGGTCCCTTCGTGAAGATCCATCTCTTCTCGGCGATGGTCATCAGCTACGTCCTGCTATGGCTCGGCACGATGTTGAAGGGACTGTAGTTCAAATCATGAAAGCCGTTGCGGGAGGGCCAGTCTTTGCCCGCCGGCTTCTGCCCACGAGCCTCAACACCAAAGCGGCCAATTGCGCAGATCAGCGTCGTCGATCAGACAGTCCGATCGTTGGCGCTGATTCCGGCGCTAAGAATGCTGTGTTGGCCCAGCCTGCGCTGCGGCCGTAGCGGACGAGGCACCATGCCCGCTGGCAACGCCCAAGTGCCGTTAGCCCCCTCGCGGCAGCCGGAGCCGTTCCAACGATCGAGGCCTCTATATCAGGGCGGGCTCTTAGGTTCAGAATGTCGTGTGATTGGACGCCGACGACACGGAACACTCTGCGGTTGCTCTCTATCTTAACTGCTGGCGGCTGGGCGACATTTCCTGTTACTGGAGCGGCGCGTTGGGGCACTCGGTGGTTTGCTGAATTCTCAGATGCCAGCCCTGCGCCGCCAGAGCGCTCTGCGACGAGAACGGGTACTGGGGGAACGATGATCGGCTGCCCCATTGGCGAAGCGCCAATTGAAGGAAAAGCGATCTGTTGCGCCTCTGGCGGTCTAGCGCTGGGAAGCGAGACGATTCTGGCGGTGCCCGATTTCCCATCGTCCCTTTGCCAGGCGAATTTCGGGCCGCTCTTGAAGATCTGCATGCAGCTTGTCTCGCCGTCAAACCACCTTTTCCATCTTTGACACAGTCGGCCGTTTGCAACCCACCACGAGCCGCGGTCCGCTGCAGAGCCCAGATAAAAAGCTAGCCTGCCTGCCGTACCCGACACAGTGCCGTCGGTATGAAATACGAGCGGAAGCGCCACGCCGAGAGGCGTATCCAGGTGGACCGTTGCACCCGTTACCGCCTTCTCAATCGCGGTTCCAGACAACGCTGCCTGCTCTGCGCGAGACGAAGCACATATCCCGCTCAACACCGACAGTAAGACCAATGATCCGAACAAACTGCGTCGTGTGCTGCTGCAGACTCGATCAACCGGCACCATACCGCGAAAACCTTACAAGGAACGATCTGGAATCAACGGAACGATTATGGGAGTTTTCAGACCCGATGAATGTTTGTCAAGTGGTCTCGTCAGCGTCGACTAACAGCAGTCGAGGAGAGAATCGTCTGTGCGCGGCGATTTCGCGACCAGCAGGAAATGTCGTTGCACACGACAATCGGCCGCTCTTTGCCGTACGAGACCGTACGCATTCGGGCGGCCCTGACACCTTGCGCGGCCAGGAAGTTCTTGACGGCTTCGGCGCGGCGCGCGCCGAGCGCGATGTTGTACTCCCGTGTGCCACGCTCGTCAGCATGCCCCTCGATTGTGATCACTTGGCTCGCATTCTGCCGCAGCCAGCGGGCTTGGTTTTGAAGCGTCTGCCGTGCCTCCGGCGTCAATTGCTCGCTATCGGAAGCGAAATAGACGATATCCATGGCAGTGGACTTGAAGTCCTCCATGGTGCCGGGCGCGGCAGCGCTGGTACGCTTCAACCCGTTTCGGTCGCCGCTGTGGTTCGTTTCGACCACGGGGTTCCCAAGACGCGCTTCGGGCGCCTTGTTCCCGCTGTTCGAGCACGCTGTAGTCGCGAGAGCGAGCCCCAACACGATTAATGTTCTTGATCCAGGAACGGCGTTCCGTTGAGTACGCATACCAAAACTCCAACGCTTCATGTCGTGGAGCTCACGTTTGGAGATCTACGGTAAACAAGTTCTTACCGGTTGGTCGTTTCCGTCACATTAGATTTCGATCGCCTC
>CAMDMH010000111.1 GCA_945901835.1 Devosia equisanguinis
CCTGCACCGCCTGGAATCGATTCAAGGCCGAGACTGGACGGATCAAATCACTGTGTTCCTATCCGTGGATTCCACGAATTGGAACTTAGGGCCGACGGTATCAGTCCCTCAAAGTGCGCGCCGATGGTGATGCAACCGATGGCGTTTCAGACGACACGTGCGATCTGCCGGAAGTCCGAGAGGACGACCGCTTCTTTTGGGAGAAAATGACGAGCAACCTCGACGATCAGGCCTCGCTCGCGGAAGCGATGATGTTGCGCGGCGTCATGAACATCATCGGGACGTATTGGCCGGTAGGGGATCGGGCCGCTCAGGAGTTCTCGCGGAATTTCTACGCGAGCCTTCTCGCCGGGGACAGGTTGGGGCTAGCGATGTGCAAGGCACGGCGCGCGGTCCGCGACATCGGCAGCAGCGACTGGGCCAACTATCTGCACTACGGCGATCCCGAGTATCTGCTGCGGCGCAAGTGAGGTCCGCCCCCCTACTTCCCGTCAGCCCGCACCTGCACCAGCCCCCCGGGATGTTCGACGATGTAGACGGCGAGATCCGGCCGCTCCCGCGCGAGCCGCGCACCGAGAGGCCGAGCTTGTGCAGCGTGCGCCACGTATTGCCCTTCGGTCCATTCGCTGTTCGCGGGATCGTCGGGGTTCAGCGAATTTGAGAACGCTTCGCCCCAGGCGATCAGATCGCGCGTCAAGGCTTCGGACAGGCCGAGCTTTTCGGGTGAGAAGTCACCATCGGTATCGTGGTCGAGCGCCCACAGCGGATGACACTCGTATTCCGCCATGACCTTCACGGCGTGGGATAGGTGCGCCTCGCGTAGGGGCGAGGAACCTTCCTCGACTGGCGGCGAATGGTCGTCGGAGGCGGAAATCGCAGATGGACTCTCGATGGGGCGCGCGAGAGTACGCGCGACATAAGCGACATGCGCCATCACAACCGCGGCCGCGATGCCGAGGATCAGTGAACCCGCTTCGGCGGTCGGATTGAGTTTGCCCGTGAAGCCGGCCCAGATCACCAGCGCCGTCGCCACGCAGTAGACTACGAACGCATTCGTGGTCTGCCGCCGTCCCTTGGGATCGGGTGGATCTTCGACATCGAACCAGCGCGGCGCAACGACGGTGATGTAAGCCGCTTGCCCGACCGCGCTCGCAGCGAAAAGCCAGGGCGCAACGTCGAGCAGAGCGGTCAGCGCAATCCCGCCTGCCAGCACGAGCGTGGCCGCGGACACGTGCCACGTGGTGATCGCGCGCTCGACGAGCGACGGTTCTTTCCCACCGATCGCCGCAATCGCCTTGTCCAGAAAGTGCGAGGTCAACGCAGCCCGTGTCGCCACGACACCCGCGAAGACATAGAAGGCGCCGACGAGACGCAACCCGATTTCAGCTATGTCCATGCGAGGCTTGCCGATCGACGACGCGGAAGTCCGGCAATCGGTCGGCCGCCGGACAGGATATCCGTAATCGGCGCGGTGGCTCGAACGCAAGTGCTGCCGCGCCGCCGCCCGGTCAGTCCGGCACCGGCTGCGGGGTCATGCCGGGCATGAAGCTATCGGCGCGGGCCAGAGCCCACGCGTCGCGGAACTGGGGATGATCGGTGCCGGCCAGCAGTTCACCCGGCTTCAGGGGACGGTAGATCTCCGCGAAGCTCGCGACACGGTCGGCCGCCACACGCTGCATGAAATGATGTGGGGACAACTGTGTGGGATGGTCGAGCCCGGCTGCCGCGATCAATTCGGACAGCGTGTGCAGTGTTTCGCGATGGAAATTGGCCACGCGCTGGGCTTTGTCGGAGACCACGATGGCTCGGCTGCGCGCGGGATCGGGTGAGGTGACGCCCGTGGGGCATTTGCCGGTATGGCACGTCTGGGCCTGGATGCAGCCGACCGCGAACATGAAACCGCGTGCCGAGTTGCACCAGTCCGCACCGAGCGAGAACGCGCGGGCCATGTCGAACGCCGTCACGATCTTGCCCGATGCACCGATCCTGATCCGGTCGCGCAAGCCGGCGCCGACGAGGGCCGAATGCACGAAGGCGAGGCCGTCGCGCAGCGGCATGCCCAGGTGGTCCATGAATTCGAGGGGGGCCGCACCCGTACCGCCCTCCTTGCCGTCGACCACGATGAAATCCGGCGTGATCCCGGTTTCCAGCATCGCTTTGACGATGGCGAGGAATTCCCACGGATGTCCGATGCACAACTTGAAGCCGGCCGGTTTTCCGCCGGATAGTGTGCGCATCTGCGCGATGAAGTGCATCATGCCGATCGGCGAGTTGAAAGCCGTGTGCCAGGACGGCGAGATGCAATCCTGGCCGATCTCCACGCCGCGGATGCGGGCGATTTCCTGGGTTACCTTGGCGGCGGGCAGTACGCCGCCGTGTCCGGGTTTGGCGCCTTGCGAAATCTTGAGCTCGACCATCTTGATCTGCGGCTTCGAGGCGACCTCCGCGAACTTGTCCGGCGAAAAGGTGCCGTCCTTGTTGCGCGCGCTGAAGTAGCCCGAGCCGAGCTCCCAGATGATGTCGCCGCCGTTCTCCTCGTGATAGGGCGAGAATCCGCCCTCGCCCATGTCGTGCGCGAAGCCGCCGAGTTTTGCGCCTCTATTGAGCGAGCGCACCGCGTTGGCCGACAGCGAGCCGTAGCTCATCGCGGAGATGTTGAACACCGACGCAGAATACGGCTTGGTGCAATCGGGTCCGCCGATAGAGATCCGGAACTGCTCTTTCTGGATCGGCCGCGGCGCCATCGAGTGATGCATCCACTCGAACTGCGTCTGATAGACGTCGTACTGCGTGCCGAACGGGCGCTTGTCGAGTTCCCCCTTGGCGCGCTGGTAGACGACGGCGCGCTTGTCGCGGGAGAACGGTGTGCCGTCCTTGTCGGTCTCGAAGAAGTACTGCCGCATCTCCGGTCGCACTTTCTCGAGCAGGAAGCGCAGCCGGGCGGTGAGGGGATAGTTCCTCAGGATCGAGTGGCGGGTCTGAAAGAGGTCCCAAAGCCCCATCAGCGAGACGATCGCGAAGATGGCGAGAGGCGCAGCGATCCAGGGGATCCAGTCCTGGAAGTACCAGGCGGCAGCCCCCAGCGCACCGGTAGCTACGAGGGATAGAGTGACCACGATGTAGCGCAATGCAAAAGGCAGCAGCAGATAGCGCATCCCAGTCCCCCATACGGCAAAGTGCCCGCACTCTGCCTCCACCGGATGTCGCTTTGATGAACGTCGGGGAATGCGCGGGATCGCGTAGTTGTAGCTGGAATTATGGGGGGCGGTCTCGCCCGCCGAGAGAATTGCCTGGGGGCATGCTACCGCAGTTGAAACCCAGGGGCGGCGGTGTGGCCCCTGGGTTTGGGTTGGTGCAGGCCGGGAAGTCGGATTCAATGCCAACGGCGGAAGCACAGCCGGCCGGCGAAGTTCGCACAGCGACATCGTCTGCCGGACTTCCTGCCAAAGAGCGGCTGATCAGCTCGGGCGTAGCGAGATCGACTTGGCGATCTCGGCATTGACTTCGATCTCCTTGGCGATGAGGGCATCGAATGCGTGGAGCGTGAGGTCCGTTGGCAGTATCCCATTGGGCGTGAGACGCGACGCGACGTTCGACTCCTTCATCGCCAGCCCGATCTCGCGAGCGAGACGTTCCATGATCGGTCGCGGAGTGCCACGCGGCGCCAGCAGGCCGACCCAGGGATCGTAGTCACTGTTCTTGAAGCCGAGCTCGGTCGTGGTCGGGACATCCGCCATGGCCTGCACCCGGTTCGGCGTGCTCACGGCCAGCGACCGCAGCTTGCCTGATCGGATCAGCTCGATGGAATTCCCGACCGGACAGAAGCAGTAGTCGATGCGGCCGGCGACGATCTCCGTCATCGATTCCGCGCTGCTCTTGAACGGCACCTGCGCAGCTTGGAAGCCTGCGCTGATGCGGAAGCGCTCGGCGGCAAAGTGGGGACTGCTGCCGACACCGGTGGTGGCGAAGTTCAGCGGTCTCTGGCCGCCTTTGGCGAAAGCGACGAGTTCGGCGACGCTCTTGAAGGGCCCATCCGGATTGACGATGAGGGTCATCGGCAACGCGCCGAACTGGGCGATCCCCGCGAGATCTTTCGTCGTATTATAGGGCATGTTCTGATAGAGCGACGGTGCCGTCGCGATCGATGATGACGTCGCCAGGAGCGTGTAGCCGTCGGCTTCGGCGCGAGCGACAGCCGCGGTTCCTGTGGTGGTACCTGCGCCTGGCCTGTTCTCGAAAACGAACGTCTGGCCAATCTGCTGGCCCACCCGATCCAGCACTATGCGGGGTACGATGTCGGGTCCGGAGCCGACCCCGACCGGCACGATCACGCGGATCGGCTTGGCCGGCCATTCCTGCGCCGAGGCCGACGCCACCATGGAGGTGGCCAGGCCCGCGGCGACAATCAACAGGCGGATCATACGTTCTCCCCTCGGGCCACTCTCCGGGCCTCGCATTGGTTGGTTTTTCTTCGCATGACGGATGATGTCGCGGCCACTATGCACTTCCGCAACTTCCGCCCTAATTTGGTGCGAGGTGCGGGAACTTCAAGAGTGCATGGATTGCACTCGATCCTTGAATTGAGTGCTGCGTCTTCTGACGATCCGGCGATACCGGTCGAGCGGGATGCAGGGTGAACTTTTCCCGAGGCGCCGACGCCGAAAGACGTCCGGATCGCAGAGCTATCCAGAGCAAACGCGAACCCGGCGCCGCGACGAGGGGCGGCTGCGCCGCGCCATCGCGCGGGGCGTGGGACCTAGTACCCGCGATCAGCGATAGCTGGTACTAGCCAGCATCACCTTCATCCGGCAGTCCCAGCAACCGCTTGGGCGGTTCCACCGGGAGTTGCTGGGAGTCTGCCGGGCTCAGCCTCGGAGTCGTGCTGTGGGCATCTCGCTCCGAATACAGTCGAGGCGCTGCCCGGTTGATCTCCAGATGGAAGATGTCGGGCCTGTTGTAGTGGCCGGCGAAGTCGTGGCGGAGCTTCATCTGGATGCCCTGCTCGAGATCGCAATCCGCATAGAGGATGCCTTCCTCCGGTCCCAGCGGTCCGGCGATGATGCGGCTCATCGGCGACACGATCATGCTCCCGCCGCAGCAGTCGGGACTGCGCAGGAACTTCTCCATCTCGGGCGTCGGTTCGAGCGCGCGGATCGTCGTTTCGTCGACCGTTCCGCATGCCGAGATCACGAAGGCCTTCGTCATCTGCGCGAACGCCTGGCTGTCGATCGCGACGCGGTGGCGGAGGGGATCGCCGCTCACCGGGAAATGACAAGGCCAGCTCATCACGTGCAGCCGCGTATGCTCGGCCGTCAGCGCGAAGATCGCGAGCGGGTTCGAGTTCTCCCCGCAGATCAGCCCCGACACCGGCCCGAACTCCGTCTGGAACGCGCCGAACGTATCGCCATAGCCGCCGGTGTGGACGAGCCTTTCGCCGACCGTCGGCATGATCTTCTGGTGCTTGCCGATCAACTGCCCGTCCGGCCCGATGTAGACCTGTGTGTTGAACATTGTTCCGAACGTGTTCGGCATCTTTTCGCACACGCCGATCATCACGTAGGCGTTCGCATCGCGCGCAGCAGCACACAGCTGAGCGATCTCGGGGCCCGGGATTTCCACCGAATTCTTGAACAGGGCGACCGACAGCTTGTTGGCTATGGCGCCGGTGGCGGGATGATGGTGGTACCAGATCGGGTGCGCCGGGATGAAGCTCTCCGGCAGGCCGATCACGCGCGCGCCGTTGCGGCCGGCCTCACGAATCAGCGAGCAGGCCTTGTCGGTCGAAGCCTCGCGGTCGAGGAAAACCGATGCTGCCTGGATGGCGGCGACTTTGACGGTGGCATAGGTATCGCCCATATGGCGTGATCTCGCGGTTCTGGTGTGCAGCGTCGAGGGTGGGCCACGTTCACTATTAGGATCCGGCCCGGCCAAGGTGTAGCCTCGGCGCAGCGGTGTTGCACGGGCATAAATTGACGCCGCGTCGTCACGATAGCCGCTGCGGCAGCAACGTCGAGCGTCGGGGAAGTCGAACGGGCATGGATTTGGGCGCCAATGCACTCCTTTTCGCAGCGGGAATAGCAGGCGGCGCGATCTCGTCCCTGATCGGGGGCGCATCTCTCGTGACGTTTCCGGTTCTCCTGGCCAGTGGACTTTCGCCGACGGCGGCCATTGCCGCCAACACGCTGGCGCTGACGCCCGGCAACTTCTTGGCCTGGATTTACGACCGAGGTCAGTTGCCGAAGTTCGACCGTTCGTTCGCCGTGCTCGTCGTCGTCTCGCTGGTGGGCGCGTTGTTCGGTGCCCTGCTGCTCATCGCGACGCCGACCCGGCTGCTGTCGCTGCTCGTGCCGCTCTTGCTGGGTTTCGCGACAGTGGTGTTTGCCTACTCGCGCCAGATCGAAGGCTGGATCGCACGCCGCGCCGCCGCTAGACGCACCGAGCCCGGAAGTGGCGGCGACCACTGGGGCGCGACCAATGCCGCGCTGTTTCCCGTGTCGATCTACGGCGGCTACTTCGGCTCCGGCGTCGGTGTGCTGTTGATCGCCGTTCTCACCATCGGCTCCGGCGGCGACTACCGCACCACGAACGTGCTGAAGAACTTCATCACCAGCCTCAACAGCGTCGTCGCATGCGGTGTGTACGTTGCGCTCGACGCGGTTGTGTGGACCCCGGTGCTGACCATGATGATCGGCGCGCTGGGTGGCGCGCTTGCCGGCGCACGCATCGCCCAGGTCGCACCTCGCGAAGTCATGCGCCGCGCCATCGTCGTGCTGAGCGCGCTGCTCACGCTGGCATTCGCCTGGCGCTATTGGCTGTGAGGCGACGCTGAACGCATGGGCGCGCTCGATCTCATCTACCTGTTCGTCGTCGGGCTTCTCGGCGGCATCATCACGTCTCTCGTCGGCGGCGCGTCCGTCGTGACGTTTCCCGCACTCGTCGCGTTCGGCCTTGCGCCGATCGACGCCGCGATCGTCAGCCTCGTCGCACTGACACCGGCCAACCTCAGTGCCGCCTTATGGGATCGCAGCCAGTTGCCGGCGTTTTCGAGTGCGCTGTGGTTGCTGCTCGCGGTCTGTATCGCCGGATCGGCGCTGGGCGCGTGGCTGTTGCTGGTCACTCCAGCCAATCTTTTCTCTGCCCTCGTTCCGTTGCTGCTCGGCGTCGCGACGCTGTTGTTCGCCTATGCAGGCGAGATAGCCCTTTCGATCGAGCGCAACGCGAAGAGCGCTGCGGCGGCCGAGCGCACGCGCTGGAACATGGCGATCGGGGCAATGGTCCCGGTCTCGATCTACGGTGGCTATTTCGGCGCGGGTGCAGGCGTGATGCTGCTGGCGATCCTGATGGTGATCTCGCGCGGTGACTATCGCGCCGGCAATGCGCTGAAGAACCTCGTAGCAGGCGTCAATTGTACGGTGGCGACCGCCGTCTACGTCGTGCAGGATAAGGTCGAATGGGGGCCGGTCGCGATGTTGACGGGCGGCGCCATGATCGGCGCGGTCATCGGCATTCGTATCGTCCGGATCGCCCCGCGCGAGGTGATGCGCCGCGGCGTGATCGGGCTAGGCGCCCTGCTGTCGGTCGTGCTTGCCTGGAAGTATTGGTTTTGAAGAAGCCCAAGAAGGAGGAAACGATGATCGAGTTGTATTTCTGGACGACGGACAACGGCTACAAGGCGCGCCAGTGCATGGAGGAGAGCGGGCTTCCCTACGTCGTGAAGCCCGTCAACATCCGCAACAAGGAGCAGTTCGCGCCGGAGTACCTGAAGATCAGTCCGGGTCATAAGATCCCTGCGATCGTCGACCCGAACGGCCCCGGCGGCAACCGGATCACGCTGTGCGAGTCCGGCGCGATCCTCAAATACATCGGTGCGAAGTCTGGCAAGGGTCTCTATCCCTCCGATCCGCTTCAGCAGATCAAGGTCGACCAGTGGCTGTTCTGGGGCTCGGCGACGTTCACCACGCTGGCCCAGCAGTTCGGCCATTTCGTCGTGCGCTGGGACCAGGACGTGCCCAAGGGCAAGGAGTGGTATACGGGCGTCCTGAAGGACATGCTCGGCACCCTCGACCGCCATCTCGCCGACAATGAGTACGTCGCCGGCGCCTATTCGGTTGCCGACATCTCGATGTACCCGGACACCCACCTTCACGGCGTCAACGACATCGGCCTCGACGCCTACCCCAACGTGAAGCGCTGGCACGACGCGATCGCGGCACGCCCGGCCGTGCAGAAGGCGTGGGGGCCGTACTGAGTACACTCCGGACAATTGCCGAGTCCAAAA
>CAMDMH010000112.1 GCA_945901835.1 Devosia equisanguinis
CGCCGGTGGCGACGTACTGGGCATCGCGCAGACCGGTACGGGCAAGACGGCGGCGTTCGCGCTGCCGATCCTTCACCGGCTGGCAGCCGACCGCAGGCCGACGCCGCGGCGCGGCGTGCGCGCCCTAATCCTGTCGCCGACGCGCGAGCTGGCGAGCCAGATCGCCGACAGCTTCAAGGTCTATGGCAAGCACCTCGGCTTCTCGGTCGCGGTGGTGTTCGGCGGCGTCAGCGAGCGGCCCCAGGCCGAGAAGCTGAACCGCGGTCTCGACATTCTCGTCGCGACGCCGGGCCGTCTTCTCGACCATATGGGTCAGCGCAACGTGTCGCTGGGCCAGACTGAAATCTTCGTGCTCGACGAAGCCGACCAGATGCTCGACCTCGGCTTCTTCAAGCCGATCCGCAAGGTCGTCGCCGATCTGCCGAAGGTCCGGCAGAACCTGTTCTTCTCGGCGACGATGCCCAAGGAGATCGAGGAGCTGACGCGCGAACTGCTCACCAACCCCACCAAGGTGGCGGTGGCGCCGCAGTCGACGACGGTCGAGCGCGTGTCGCAGCGGGTCATCCGCATCGAGCAGAGCAAGAAGAAGGCACTGCTGGCCGAATTGCTCTCGGGCGACGGCATGCACCGCACGCTAGTCTTCACGCGCACCAAGCGCGGCGCTGACCGTGTCGCCAAGCACCTGACGACTTCGAAGATCACAGCTGCCGCGATCCACGGCAACAAGAGCCAGAACCAGCGCGAGGCCGCTCTGCACGCCTTCAAGACGGGCAACACGCAGGTGCTTGTCGCCACCGATATCGCGGCACGCGGTATCGACATCGACGAGGTCACGCACGTCGTGAACTACGAGCTGCCGGAAGTTCCGGAGGCCTACGTTCATCGCATCGGCCGTACTGCGCGTGCCGGCGCTTCGGGCTCGGCGATCAGCTTCTGCGACGAGGGCGAGCGCCATCTGCTGCGCGACATCGAGCGGCTGACCCGCCAGGTGATCGACAGCGAGGATCGCCGCAACGATTCGAAGCTCGTTTCGGACAAGCAGACGGGCAAGGGCGCACGCGAGACGGGCGAACCGCTCGACGGCGAGAGCCCGTCGGTCGCGCGCCGCGAGTTCAAGCGTCAGGCCGGGCGCGGCGAAGGCCGGTTCGACCGGGCCGGGCGCCGTGCAGGCGGTGGCGGCGGTGGTGGTGGCGATCGGGCCGAGCGTCCGAAGCGTTCACCGAGCTCGGATCGTCCGGCACGTCCGGATCGGCCCGACCGTCCCGAGCGTCGTGAAGGCGAGCGCGCGCCGTGGCAGTCGCGCAGCCGCGATGGCGGTGGCGAGCGCCGTGGCTTCGGTGCGCCGCGTGGCGACCGTCCCGCTGGTGAACGTTCTTCTGGGCCGCGCGGCGAGCGTTCGCCGAGCGAGCGATCCTTCGGTGATCGGGCGCGCCGTGACAGCGAAGGCGGCGATGGCGTCTGGACCAACGACGGCAGCCGTCCGAACCGTGAGCATCGTAACGAAAATGGCCGCTCCGACAGCGGACTTTCCGCTGGTGGACGCCCTGAAGGTGGCCGTCCCGCACATCGCAGCGAGGGGCGTCCGCACGGTGGCGGCGAGCGCAGCGGCGGCGGCGATCGTCCGGCCTTCCGTGGCGGCGACAGGCGTCCGGATCGTGAAGGTCGCGAGGGACGTGCAGAGCGTCCGGCACGTGAGGCGCGTCCGGAAGGGCGTCGCGAGGATCGGCCGCATGCGCCGCGTGGGGATCGCCCGAGTGCAGACGGTGACCGCCGTCCGCGTTCGTTCGAAGGTCCGCGTGGCGGCGATCGTCCGCATGCTCCGCGTGGCGAAGGACGTCCGTATCAGGCGCGTTCAGAGCGTCCGGATGGCGAGCGCCGCGAATGGAAGCCGCGGCCTCCGCGTGACGACAGCCGCGGTGAAAGCCGTGGTCCGCGTCCCGAAGGTCAGCGTTTCGAGGGCCGGCGTCCCGAAGGTGCGGGCGAGCGCAGCGGTCCCCCGCGCAGCAATGCGGGTCCGCGTCGTGACGATCAGCGCCGCGAGGGCCGTCCGGGTGGCGACAAGCCGCGCTTCGGCGGTGGTCGTAGCGAAGGCGGTGGGTTCGGTGGCGCCAAGCGTCCTTCCGGTCCGCCGCGTGAAGGTGGCTTCCGCAAGCCTGCCGGCGTTGGTGGATTTCGTGGCCGCGACGGTGGGGCACGTCCGCCGCGCCGCGACGCAGAGTAGCCGCTCGGTTTCGAGCTGAGGCACATACAGGAATGGCCGGATCCTCCAGGGGATCCGGCCTTTATTGTTTCATATCTTGGAGCGAAAGTTCTGACCTGCAGTGCGGCTCCGATCTTTCGATACGGCGCTCGCGCCGGGTCGCGTTCGCGGCCTCGTCGAGCGGACAAAGCGTACAAGTCTCTTTTTCCGCTAGACGGTTTTGGTTCCGTTCAGCGCCGCCGGGCGCCGTCGCTTTTGGCGGCTTCATTGAGAATGGCGACTATGTCCTTCAGGCGAGGATGTGCGTAGTCGGTTTTCGTCGCGCTCTCGCGTCCCTGTACGAGGGCGACGATGAGTGCTGCGCGATCGGTCTGGGCCTTGTCGGGCGGCGCGCCGAAATAATCCTCGACGCTGGTTTTGGGCGGGTCTGCGGGCATCTCGAACCTCCGTTCAGGATACGTCCATGGCGAAGCGGCGCGAGGCGCTATCCCGTCTTGCGGACGTCAGTACTCATCAAATAGTGCGTTCAGCGCTCTATTTGAACCCATATAGTCGCGCCGGATTGTCGACGAGAATACGGCGGTGAGCCATTCGATCCGGCGCGATCTCCGCCAGAAGATCGAGTAATGCGCCATCGTTGGGTACGGTTCCCGGGTCGAACGTATTGCCGTGCGGCCAGTCGCTGCCCCACAGCACGCGGTCGGGAGCGGCGGCCACGACCGCGCGGCCGAAGGGAATAGTGTCCTTGAACGGTATGCCGTCCGATACGTTGGCGATCGGCTGCTCGGTGATTTTGTCGAGTGCGCTCACCTTGATCCAGAAGCGGGGATCGGATGCGAGATCGAGGACGAGGCGGAACGCGGCCTGGTCGAGCCCGTGCGAGGGTTCGGGCCGGCCCATGTGGTCGATCACGGTCGGGATCGGTATCGCTTTGATGAAGCCGGCGTTGGCGACGAGGTGCTCGGCCTCGATGTGGAGGTCCAGCGACCAGCCCAGGCGAGCGAGGCGCGGGATCGCGGCTTCGATGGCGACGCGATCGCCGGGGCGATCGGACATCAGCGAGAAACGGGCGCCGACGATGCCGAGTGATTTCATGCGCTCGAGTTCGTCGTCTGATGTCGCCGTGCTCATGTTGACGACGCCTTTCAGGCGGCCGTCAGAGGTGGCGATGGCGTCGAGCATCGCCGAGTGATCGAGGCCGTGTGCGCTCGGCTGCACGACGACGCCGCGTTGGAGGCCGGTCGCGCGCTGCATCGCACGGTAGTATTCGATCGGAGCGGCCGGCGGCTCGTAGCGCCGCGTGGCCGCATACGGGAAGTCGTTGGGCGGTCCGAAGACGTGGAAGTGCGTATCACACGCGCCGGCCGGCAGTGCGATGCGCGGCGCGCGCGGGTTGGGATCGAACGGCAACGAGACGGGCAGCGGCTTGGTCATGGTCGATGTCCGAACTTTTTTGCGCGGTCGGTACTTTTTCTCGCAGGGCGAATCAATTCGCGTCTGTCATCCCGCTGCGAAGAGAGCCTCGGCGAACGAGACGCGGGACCCAGCGGAAAAATGCGTGCGAAGCACACGGTATTCTGGGCCTTCGGCACTTCTTGCGCTGGATCCCGGATCTTCCTCGCCGCTGACCGGCGGCTCGTCGTCCGGGATGACGGGCTTGAATTGTGCTATTTCTTCTCGTCGGCTTTGCCGAAGATCTTGACGAAGCGCTCGGTGTCGGTTCGCAACAACGTTTCCATCGCTTCGGGCGTGGTGGTCGCGATATCGACGCCGAGCTTGGCGAAGCGATCGTTTATGGCCGGCATCCTTGCGACGTCGGCGATGGCGGAATTGAGCCGTCCGATCACGTCGCGCGGCGTGCCTGCAGGCGCCAGGAAGCCGAACCAGGCGTCGTACTGGTAGTTCGGCACGCCCGCCTCGGCGACGGTCGGCACGTCGGGAAGGGCTGCCATGCGCTTCGGGCCGGCGATGGCGACCGCGTGCATCTTGCCGGAGGCGATGAGATCGGCGCCGGCGCTGTAGAACGTCATGAACAGGGTCGCATCGCCGCGGATGACGGCAATCTGCGCGTCGGGCAGGCCCTTGTAGGGAATGTGGACGAGGTTGATGCCGGCGTCGACCTTCAGCAGCTCGACGGCGATGCTCGATGCGCTGCCGAGGCCGGCGGACGCGTAATTGTAGCGGCCGGGGTTGGCCTTGGCGTTGAGGATCAACTGACGGAGCGTCTTGGGCCCGCCTTCAGGTGGCACGACCATGATGCCGGGCAGGCCGGCGATCTTCGTGATGCCCGCGAAATCCTTGACGGGATCGAAGTTCAGGTTTCGATTCAGCGACTGGATCATCGCGTGGCCGTTGGAGGCGAGCAGTATCGTGTGGCCATCGGCTGTGGCCTTGGCGACGCTGGCTGTGCCGGCGATGCCCGGCCGGTTCTCGATGATGACGTCCTTGCCCCAGAGCTTGGCGAGGTGCTCGGACATGGCGCGGCCGAGGATGTCGGATTGGCTGCCGGCGGCAACGGCGGTGACGATGCGGATGGTCTGGCTCGGCCATGCGGGCGCCGGTGACGGGGTGGCGGCTGCGGGAGCCGCGGCGGGCTCGGCCGGTTTGGTCGCTTCCTGTGCTGATAGGCTGGTGGTCGCAAGGATCGGGAGCGGCACGACGGCGGCTGTAAGCCAACGCAGGATGCGCATGTTTTCTCCAGATTTGCTCGCGCGGACATGAGACGACCGCGGTGGTTTCGGCAGGCAATACCAGCTCTTGGTCCGTGTCCAGTGCTCACTTGTCGGTGTTCAGTGGTCAATGGTTAGACGTGCGCACGCCGGATCAGGCGTGCGACAGCCGAACGGAGACTTCGCCGATGCCGTCGAGCGCCCAGGTGACGCCGGTGTCGGTGGGCTCCAAGAAAATCGGAGGAACGACGGAGCCGCAGATGATGACGTCGCCGCGCGCAAGTTTTTCGCCACAGGCCGCCAATGTGGAAGCGATATGAGCGACGATGTCGAGCAGGCGGCCGGTGTTGGCTTCGAGCGCATCTGCGCTGACCGGCGCGGCTTTGGTGCCGCTGCGGGTGACACGACCGACGAGGCCGTCGAGGCGTGCGCCCGCGCGTGAGGTGTCGACGCGGCCGAGGATGACGCGGCGGTGGAAGATGTTGCCGGCCAGGATCGCCGTCACGTCCTCGGGCGGAGGGTTGAGATCGGCGAGTTCGATCGCGGGGCCGATCCCGGAAATCGCTGCGGCGACTTTTGCGCGGTCGCTGCCGTCTGTGAGATCGGCGGCGAGCCAAACGGCGATCTCGGGCTCGGCGACGGGCTTCGTCCATCCGGAAATCGAGACGGTGTCGCCGGAGGCAACGCGCGCGTCGGCGAGCATGTAGCCGACGAGAGGGCCTGGCAGGCCGAACTTCTGCAAAGCGGGCGGCGCGCCGAAGCCGGCCTTCCAGCCGAGGTGTTTGCCGCCGGCTGCGATGCGGGTAGCTCGCGTGCCGAGCTGCGCCTTCATGCCGGCGAGAACACGAGCACCCAAGTCGAATTCCTGCATCGGATCAGCCTCATGTGATATCAGAATCTGATGGAAGGGCCGGGCGGAGAGTACAAGCCGTGCCTGTCGTAGGCTAGGCGCCCGGCGACGAGCGTGACATCAGGCCGGATGGCGCCAATGCGCTCCTCCGGCACCGCAAAATAGTCGGCATCGAGAACGACGAGATCGGCCCACTTGCCGGCTGCGATTGTGCCGCGCTTGTCCTCGTCGCCGGCGAACCAGGCGGAACCCTGCGTGTGCATGCGCAGCGCTTCCTCGCGCGTCGGCGAGTTCTCCTTCGTGCGCACGATGGTGCCCTTCACCGACTTGCCGGTGACGAGCCATTGCAAAGTGACGAAGGGATTGTAGGTCGACGGCCGCGTGCCGTCGGTGCCTGCGCCGACGACGAGGCCCGCGGCCATGGCGTCTTTGATCGGTGGGGCCTTGGCAGAGACGGCAGGGGTGACTGTTTTCGGCCAGCTATCGCCCTCGAAGAACAGGCGGTTCTGCACCATGTAGCCCATGCCGAGGGTCTTCATGCGTGTAAGCGTCTGTGGTGTCGCGTCCTCGATGTGCGCGATCGTCCAGCGCAGCGCCTTGATCGACGATTTCTTGTCGGTGTCCTCGATGATGTCGAGGATCTGGCTGGCGGCATTGTCGCTGGTCGCGTGGATCTGCATGCGCTGGCCACGGGCGGCGAGCCATTGCGTGATCTCGCGCAGCGTCTCGGGCGCGCCGGGGCGGGGCTTGAAGTTGGCGGTACGGCCGAGCGGACCGTCGTGCATGCCCCACACCACGACCTCGCCGAAGCCGAGGGCTTTCATCCAGTTGTCGCCGAAATCGCGCGGCAGCATCGTCTGGTAGGCTTTGAGATCGGCGAGTTCCTGGCCGGGGCGGCCATTGGTGTAGAACGAGACGCGGATGGGGAGTTCGCGCCGCTGCCAGAGGTGGAACAGCGGCAGGTAGGCTTCCGGCGTCATACCGCCGCCAGCCGCGTCGATTACGCCGGTGAGCCCGGACGAGGCCAGCAGCTGTAGGAAGGCGCGCGTGCCGGCCACCTGTTCGTCAAAGTTCGGCGATGCGGTGCGTGTGAATAGATTCGAGAGCGTCGGCAGGTCGGCGTCGATGAGGCCCGTGGGCTCGCCCTTGTCGTCGAGCACAATCTTGCCGTTGGGAGGCAGCTTGCTGTCCTTGGTGATTGCGAGGCGCTCGAGACCTTTGCGGTTGAGCACGGCGTAGTCGTAGAGGTGCTGTACGTAGACGGGATTCTCGCCGCCGGCTTTCGCAAGCTCGTCCGGTGTCGGTGCGCGGCCTTCCTTGAACTGGTTGACGTGCCAGCCACCCGGCACGAGCACCCACGCGCCGGGGCGGGCCTTCGCGGCGGCGGCGATCTTGGCGAGACCTTCATCGAGCGAGGTGACGGCCGACCAGTCGACCTCGAGGCGGTGCGTGACGCCGGCGCGGATCGCATGCAGGTGGCTGTCGATCAGGCCGGGAATGACGGTTCGGCCACCGGCATCGATCATGTCCGTGCCGGCGCCAGCGAGAGCGCGAATGGACTTGTCGTCACCGACCGCGGAGATGCTGTCGCCTGATATCGCGATCGCACTCGCGATCGAAGACTTCGCATCGAGAGTGACGACTTTGGCGTTGAACAGAATGCGATCCGGGGCCTGCGCCGACGCGGTTCCCGTGGCTGCAAGTCCTGCGACTGCGATAAAAGTAGCCACCGCCTTGGCGATGATCCGGCTGTTGGCCATCGTCATCCTCCCTTTGATATTCAGCCGAGAGTTCGTCTCTCGTTGCGATCGATCAGTGCGAGCCGATCAGTGTGAACCGGGCAGCACCTCGTAGCCCGAGTCCTCGATCGAGCCAGCACCCATCCAGCCCCAGACGATGACGACGTCCTCGGTGCCGGTGTTGGCGAAGCCATGGTAGACGCCGCGCGGCGAGTAGACCACGTCGCCCTCGCCCGACGGCGTATCGCCGGCTTCGGTGCGGATTACGCCCTTGCCCTTGAGGATGATGAAGAACTCGTCGCAGTTGCGATGGAGATGCGCCTCGTGGCTCGCGCCGGGTTTCAAAACCGTCCAACCCACGACATGATTGGCGCCGGCCGACTTCTTGTCGACCAGGAACTGCACCTGCATGTCGATCCAACCGTCCTTGCGCGACAGTCCTTCGACCTTGGGTACGTCCTTCATGTTCACGACATGCATCTTGTTGGTCATGTGTTTGATCCACTTCTTGTTTTCCCTCCCCCCTTGCGGGGGAAGTGGCGCGTAGCGCCGGATGGGGGGCGCGCATAGCGCAATTGAAAATCAGCCGGCTGTGCGAGTGTCACCCCCCTCCGCCCCTTCGGGGCACCTCCCCCACAAGGGGGGAGGGGAAAGAATGGCGCGCTACCCACTAGCCCGCGTTTCTCACCCTATGCCACGGTGCAGTGCGAGACGCGAACTTGAGGCGTATGAATCGTAGTCGTCCGACGTTCGGTCAACCACCATCGTTGCCGCCGTTTTGGGCGGAGCGTACAGGCGCTTTGCTGATCCTCTTTCG
>CAMDMH010000113.1 GCA_945901835.1 Devosia equisanguinis
GAACGAGCGCACGGCGCCCGGCCTCGGTCGCCTTGCGGATCGCCTCGGGAACCTCACGAGCCTTGCCGTGGCCGAACGCCACGCGGCCCTTGAGGTCGCCAAGCACGACGAGAGCAGCAAAGCCGAAGCGCTTGCCGCCCTTCACGACCTTGGCGACGCGATTGATATGAACGAGCTTCTCGGTGAACTCGCTATCGCGCTCCTCGCGGTCGCGACCGCGATCTCTGCCAGGTGAACGTGCCACGTGGAATTCCTTTCAGGTTAGAAGCTCAGGCCGCCTTCGCGGGCTGCATCGGCCAGCGCCTTGACGCGGCCATGATAGATGTATGCGCCGCGGTCGAACACCACGGCCGTGACGCCGGCCTTGAGGGCACGCTCGGCGACGAGCTTACCGACAGCCTTGGCGGCGTCCTTGTCCGCACCCGTCTTGAGAGACGTGCGGAGATCCTTTTCCAGCGTCGATGCCGCAGCCAGGGTACGGCCGGCGGTATCGTCGATGACCTGCGCGTAGATGTTCTCGGACGAGCGGAACACCGACAGGCGCGGCTTGCCACCAGCGACCTTCTTGAGCGACTGGCGCACGCGACGCTTGCGGCGCTGTTCGGGAGTGAGTTTGGGCATGGCGAATTCCTAGCTTGTTCGCTTCGAGGCTCTCGGGTGACCGCTCCCGGGCCAGCCGGAGAACGGAGGCCTCGACGCGACGGCGATGCTTACTTCTTCTTGCCTTCCTTGCGGAAGATGTACTCGCCCTGATAGCGAACGCCCTTGCCCTGGTAAGGCTCAGGCTTGCGATAGGCCCGAAGCTCGGCGGCGAGCTGACCCACCACCTGCTTGTCGATGCCCGAAATTACGATCTGATCCTGCTTGGCGCCGGCGACCTTGAGGTCGATGCCCTTCGGGATCGGATGAATGATGTCGTGACTGTAGCCAACCTGGAGTTGCACCGCGTCCTTGCCGGACATGGCTGCACGAAAGCCGACGCCGTGGATCTCGAGCGTCTTGGTATAGCCGTCGGTGACGCCCTTGATCATATTGACGATCATCGTGCGCGACATGCCCCACATGGAGCGCGCCTGCTTGGTATCTTCGATGATCGCCACTTCGATGTTGGCGCCATTCTGGGCGATCTTCAGCGCGTCGGGAACCGAGAACGAAAGCTCGCCCTTGGGTCCTTTTACCTTGACCTGCTGGCCGGTCAGCGTGGCCGTCACGTTCGACGGTACGGGGACCGGTTTCTTTCCGATGCGGGACATCGCTCGTCTACCTTCGTTCTTGCTGGCGCAATTACTGGCTTACTGGCGCTATTTCTGGTTTCGCATTCACCGCCTCAGCGCGCCCTCACGAGCGCGCGGCGCGGGCTTAGAACACGTTGCAGAGGATTTCGCCGCCAACGTTCTCCTCGCGTGCGCGCCAGTCCGGCATCACACCCTTGGGGGTCGAAAGAATGGAAACACCCAGCCCGTTCGCCACCGCACGGAGATCGCGGACCGGCTTATAAACCCGGCGACCCGGCGTGGAAACGCGCGAAATCTCGCGAATTGCCGGCTGGCCATTGGTGTACTTCAGTTCGATCTCGAATTCCTTGAGACCGTTCTTGTTGTCGATCCGCGTGTAACCGTGGACATAGCCTTCCTCGACCAGAACGTCCAGCACGCGCTGGCGAAGGTTGGAAGCGGGCGTAGAAACCTTGGGCCGCTTACGCATCTGAGCGTTGCGGATGCGGGTCAGCATATCGCCGAGGGGATCGTTCATCGACATATCAGACTCCTCAGCTCACCAGCTCGACTTGGTCATGCCAGGGATCAGACCCTGGCTCGCCAGCTCGCGAAGCTGATTACGGCAAAGTTTCATCTTGCGGTAGAAGGCGCGCGGCCGGCCCGTGAGTTCGCAGCGATTGCGGATGCGAACCTTCGAAGAGTTGCGCGGCATCTCGGACAGCTTCATCTGCGCCGCGAACCGAACTTCAATCGGCTGAGAGCGATCGTGAATGATGTCCTTCAGCGCGCCGCGCTTCGTCTTGTACTGGTCCGTCATCTTGCGACGACGCTTGTTCTTCTCAATCGAACTGGTCTTGGCCATTGCAGTCCTCCTCGAGGCCGTCTACGGAGCCGGCACTGCTGCCCGCTCCGTACGGCACCTCACGTGCGGAATGGGAAATTGAACTGACGCAGCAATTCGCGCGCCTCGTCGTCGGTGCCGGCAGAGGTACAGACGATCACGTCCATGCCCCAGACTTCATCGACCTTGTCGTATTCGATTTCGGGGAACACGATGTGCTCCTTGAGGCCCATGGCATAGTTGCCGCGACCATCGAAGCTCTTCGGGTTCAAGCCGCGGAAGTCCTTCACGCGCGGCAGCGCGATGGTGACCAGGCGGTCGATGAACTCGTACATGCGGTCGCCGCGCAGCGTCACCTTGGCGCCGAGAGACATGCCCTCGCGAACCTTGTAGACGGCGATCGACTTGCGCGCCTTCGTAATGACCGGCTTCTGGCCGGCGATCATCGAAAGGTCGGCGGCAGCGTTCTCGACCTTCTTGCGGTCGTTCACGGCCTCGCCGATGCCCATGTTGAGCACGATCTTCTCGATGCGGGGGATCTGCATCGGATTCTTGTACTCGAACTTCTTGACCATCGCCTCGCGCACGGCCTTCTCGTAGTGCGACTTGAGGCGCGGGCGGTAGTCTTTCGGGCGCGTGAAGGAACGCGGCGCCGCATCGACCGCAGCCGCTGCATCCTTCTTGGCCTTGGCTTTCGCCTGGCCAGCCGCCTTGGCCTGAGCGGCCTTCTTGTTCTGCTTATCGTCAGCCATGACTTACTTCCTCTCCGGAATCACTTCGCCGGAACGCTTGGCAAAGCGCACCTTCCGGCCATCTTCCAGAAACTTGAAACCAACGCGCGTGGCCTCACCGTCCTTGGGATCCTCGAGCGCGAGGTTGGAGAGATGGATCGGTCCCTCCTTGGAGATGATGCCGCCCTCTTGCGAAGCGGACTGCTTCTGGTGGCGACGGACGATGTTGACGCCACGGACGAGCGCCCGGCTCTCGCTCGGCATGACCTGGATCACTTCGCCGTGCTTGCCCTTGTCGCGGCCCGACGTGACAACGACGCGGTCGCCCTTCTTGATCTTAACCGATGGCATCAGAGCACCTCCGGAGCGAGGCTGACGATCTTCATGTGGTTCTTGGCCCGAAGCTCGCGCGTGACAGGGCCGAAGATGCGTGAGCCGACCGGCTCTCCGGTGGCGTTCACAAGCACCGCGGCGTTGCGATCGAAGCGGATCAGCGAGCCGTCCGAGCGGCGGACGCCGTGCGCGGTGCGCACGATGACGGCCTTCATGACCTGGCCCTTCTTCACACGACCACGCGGGATGGCCTCGACCACCGACACGACGATCGTGTCGCCGATCGTGGCGTATTTCCGCTTCGAACCACCGAGCACCTTGATGCACTGGACGCGGCGCGCGCCAGAGTTATCGGCAACGTCGAGGCTAGACTCCATCTGAATCATCGGAGCATCCTTTCGAGAAGGGCGTCTGGTGCCGGTAGCACCACGGCCCGCCTCTCAAATTTCCACATTCGGCTTCATTCGACCGGCTCGCGAGCGAACCGGCAGCGGATCGGCTAACGCTTAGTATCGCCGACAACCACCCATCTCTTGTTCTTCGAGATGGGGCGGCTCTCCTCGATCGAGACCAAGTCGCCGATCTTGAACACATTGTTCTCGTCGTGCGCATGGTACTTCTTCGAGCGGCGTACGGTCTTCTTCAACAGCGGATGCGTGTAGCGGCGCTCCACCTCGACCACGACGGTCTTGGCGTTTTTGTCCGACACAACGACGCCCTGCAGGAGGCGCTTGGGCATGAGAAACTTCCTTTCGATCCTTACTTGGCGCTGCCAAGCGACTTCTGACGCGCCACGGTCTTGATGCGGGCGATGTCGCGGCGAACCTGACGGACGCGCGCAACGTTCTCCAACTGACCCGACGCCTTCTGGAAGCGCAGGTTGAACTGCTCTTTCTTCATCTTGACGAGCTCCTCGTCGAGCTGGTCCAGCGACTTGTCTCTAATCTCGGAGGCCTTCATCGCCTGCGTTCCTTAAGTGTGCCGCTCGCGGCTTATTCAGCAGTACATATTCAGCGCATTTTCAGCGAACGCGGGCGCGATGAGCGCCCGGACCGCCTACTTCAACCGGGTGACGATGCGAGTCTTGATCGGCAGCTTGGCGGCTCCAAGGATGAGCGCCTCGCGGGCAACCGTATCGGCGACGCCGTCGAGTTCGAACATGATGCGACCAGGATGGACGCGGGCAACCCACAGCTCCGGAGAGCCCTTGCCGGATCCCATGCGAACCTCGGCAGGCTTCTTGGAAACCGGCAGGTCGGGGAAGATCCGGATCCACACACGGCCAGCGCGCTTCATATGACGCGTGATCGCCCGACGAGCGGCCTCGATCTGGCGCGCAGTGATGCGCTCCGGCTCGACAGCCTTGAGGCCGTGCGAACCGAAATTGAGCAATGTGCCGCCCTTGGCCGTACCGTGGATACGGCCCTTGTGCGCCTTGCGGAACTTCGTGCGTTTGGGTTGAAGCATGTCCAAAAACCTCTAAGGCAAACGGTGCGGAGCGCGAACTGCGACCCTATCGGGAACCGCGATCACCGCGATCACCGCGGTCACCACGATCGCGTCGGCCTTCGCCTTCGCGACGACGGGCACCACCGCTCTCCTGCAGCTCATTGTGACGGCGCTCGGACGCCATCGGATCGTGCTCGAGGATCTCGCCCTTGAACACCCAGACCTTGATGCCGATGATGCCGTAGGCAGTCATCGCGCGGCCATAGCCGAAGTCGATGTCGGCGCGCAAAGTATGAAGCGGCACGCGACCCTCACGGTACCATTCGGTACGAGCGATTTCAGCGCCGCCGAGACGGCCGGCGACGTTGATCCGGATGCCGAGCGCGCCGGTCTTGAGTGCAGTCTGGACCGCACGCTTCATCGCGCGACGGAATGCAACGCGGCGCTCGAGCTGCTGGGCGATGCCTTCGGCGATCAGGATCGCGTCGATTTCCGGCTTGCGGATCTCGACGATGTTGAGATGGACCTCGGAGGCGGTCAGCGCCGCGATCTCGCTGCGCAGCTTCTCGATGTCGGTGCCCTTCTTGCCGATCAGCACGCCGGGACGGCCGGTGTAGACCGTAACGCGGCATTTGCGATGCGGCCGTTCGATCACGACCTTCGAGATCGAGGCTGCCCGCTGCTGCTTGAGGATATGAGCGCGAATCGCCATGTCCTCGAGGAATAGCTTGGAATATTCCTGGCGACCGGCGAACCACCGGCTGTCCCAGGTACGGTTGATGCCGACCCGCAAGCCGACGGGGTTGATCTTCTGACCCATGCTCAGCTCTCCTCAGCCGCGGCTTCCGCCACGGGCTTGACCTCGCGCACGATCACGGTGATCTGCGCGAATGGCTTCTCGATCCTGCTCGAACGACCGCGACCGCGGGCCGCGAAGCGCTTCATAACGAGGTTCTTGCCGACCCAGGCTTCGGCGACCACGAGGTCGTCGACGTCGAGGCCGTGGTTGTTCTCGGCATTGGCGACCGCGCTCATGACGCACTTACGTACGTCCTGGGCGATCCGCTTCTTGGAGAACTCCAAGTCGGCGATCGCAGTGTTGACTTTCTTGCCGCGGATCAGACCCGCAACCAGATTGAGCTTCTGCGGCGAAACCCGAAGATTCCGCGCTACAGCACGGACTTCGTTCTCGGCGAGGCTTCGCTCACGCTTCGGCTTGCCCATGAGACTCTCCTCAGCCCTTCGCCTTGACGGCCTTCTTGTCGCCGCCGTGGCTCGAGAACGAGCGGGTGGGGGCGAACTCGCCGAACTTATGCCCGATCATGTCCTCGGTAATGGACACGGGAACATGCTTCTTGCCGTTGTAGACGCCGAACGTCAGGCCGACGAACTGCGGCAGGACGGTCGAGCGGCGGCTCCAGATCTTGATGACTTCGTTGTTGCGACCGGACGCGCGCGTCTTCTCCGCCTTCTTCAACATGAAGCCGTCGACGAACGGACCTTTCCAGACTGAGCGTGGCACGTGCGATCTCCGTTTATTCCAGTGGCGGCGCGGATCAGGATTTCGCGCGGCTGCGAATGATGTACTTGTCGGTCGTCTTGTTCTTGCGGGTCTTGTAACCCTTGGTCGGCTTGCCCCACGGAGTCGCCCAATGCTTGCCGCCGTTGGTACGGCCGCCGTTGGGATGATCGACGGGGTTCATGGTGATCGAGCGAACCGTCGGACGGATGCCATTCCAACGTGTGCGGCCGGCTTTGCCCGTGACCTGGTTGGAATTATCCGGGTTCGACACCGCGCCGACGCTCGCCATGCAGTCGGCGCGAACACGGCGGGTTTCACCGGAGCCCATGCGCAGGATCGCCCAACCGCTGTCGCGGCCGACGAGTTGCACGTAGGCACCTGCAGAGCGAGCGATCTGCCCGCCCCGGCCGGGCTTCAGCTCCACGTTGTGGACAATCGTACCGATCGGCAGAGCCGCCAGCGGCATTGCATTACCGGGCTTCACGTCGACCTTCTGACCGGAGACGACAGAGTCCCCAACCGCGAGGCGCTGCGGCGCCAGGATGTACGCAAGCTCGTCGTCCTCATAGCGGATCAGCGCGATGAACGCCGTCCTGTTCGGATCGTACTCGAGCCGCTCGACCTTGGCCGGCATGTCGAACTTGCGACGACGGAAGTCGACAAGACGATAGGCCTGCTTGTGACCGCCGCCGATGTGGCGGGTTGTGATGCGACCCGTGTTGTTGCGACCGCCGGTCTTCGACTTGCCTTCGACAAGACGCTTGACCGGATCGCCCTTCCACAAGTGGCTGCGATCGATCAGCACCAGCTGGCGCAGACCGGGACTCGCAGGCCGAAAAGACTTCAATGCCATGGCGGCGACCCTTCCTTATAGACCGGTCATCACATCGATCATGTGGCCAGCTTCCAGCGTGACGACGGCTTTCTTGACGTCGCTCTGGAGGGCCACCATGCCGCGGAACACCTTCTTCTTGCCCTTGCGGACAGAGGTGTTCACAGCTTTGACCTTGACCGAAAACAACTGCTCCACAGCCGCCTTGATCTGCGGTTTGGTGGCAGTGCTTCTGACCTTGAACACGACCTGGTTGTTGACCGAGGCCCTGGTAGATTTCTCGGTGATCACCGGAGAGATGATCACGTCATAGGCGTTGTGGGCTGGGTTGTTCATTTGAACCGCGCCTCCAGCGCTTCCACGGCCGCCTTGGTGAGCACGAGCTTCTTGCGGCGCAGGATGTCATAGACGTTGATGCCCTGGACGGGCAGGACATCGATATTGGGGATGTTGCGGGCAGCGCGGGCGAAACCCGGCTCCAGCTCTGCCCCGTCGATGATGAGCGCGTTCTTCAACTCTAGCTTGGCGAAACGATCGCGAAGGCCCTTGGTCTTGCCGTCGGTGACAGCGGCCTTGTCGAGCACCACGATCTCGCCGGCCTTCGCCTTTGCAGAGAGTGCATGGCGCAGAGCCAGAGCGCGGACCTTCTTGGGCAGTTCGATGGCATGGCTGCGCGGCTTGGGACCGAACGCCTTACCACCACCGCGCCACTGGGGAACCGACTTGTCGCCGTGGCGGGCGCTGCCCGTTCCCTTCTGCTTATACATTTTCTTGCCGGTCACATTGACCTCCGACCGGTCCTGCGCATGGTGCGTGCCGGCCATACGCTTGAGCGTCTGGTAGCGGACCATACGGGAGATCAGATCGGAGCGAGGCTCCAGGCCGAAGATAGTATCCGAAAGCTCGATCGTGCCCGCGGTCGCGGCGTCGAGCGTCATAACGCTTGTCTGCACGACCATTACTCCTTGGCTGCAGCGGCTTGAGCCGCATCACGTTTGCGAACGGCGGCCGGCTTGGGAGCGTCCTTGTGGAGCGGACGCTTGACCGCGTCGCGCACCATGACCCAACCGCCCTTAGAGCCCGGCACTGAGCCGCGGATCATAAGAAGGCCGCGCCCGACATCGATCTTAGCGACGATGAGGTTCTGCGTAGTGACCCGCTCGTCGCCGAGATGGCCGGCCATCTTCTTGCCCTTGAACACCTTGCCGGGGTCCTGCCGCTGGCCGGTCGAACCGTGTGAGCGATGCGACACCGACACACCGTGCGAAGCGCGCAGACCACCGAAGTGATGGCGCTTCATGACACCGGCGAAACCCTTGCCGATGGTGGTGCCGACGACGTCGACGAAC
>CAMDMH010000114.1 GCA_945901835.1 Devosia equisanguinis
ATACATCGCATGAAGCGGAATACCGGAGATCAGCGCGTGCCGGATCAGCTTTCGGTCTCTCGGCCACTCGACACTCGTCGCCGCACAGATCGCAGCCAGCACCAGCGCGGCCAACACATAGCGCAACGTCAGAAACGTCAGCGGCTCCGAGTACGGCATCGCCGCCCGCGCCGCCAGCCAGCCCGTCGACCACAGCAGTACGAACACCGCCGGCGCCAGCCTCAGGAACAGCGTCTGGTTCATGCGCTGGCCCTCGGTGGAACGAAAATGGGGACACACACCATTTTCAGAGTGCTGCAGCTTCCGGCTTCGGCAACCTCACTTACTGAAAATGGTGTGTGTCCCCATTTTCGTCTTTCAATCGAAACTAGCGTTCGTATTCGGCCGCCTGCGCTCGATCGCAAACCGCACCAGCGCTGCGAAGCGATACACCGCGTGCGCGAACTTGCCGTACGGCAGCATCAGGAACAGCCCGAGCACCACGCCCAGATGGATCGTCAGCAGCATCCCCATCCATGTCGTTTCACGGAAGAACAACAGCAGGAAACCCGTGAGGCTGGTCAGGAACAGCAGCATCAGGAACCCGTCGTCCATGCCGCGCTGGTTCTTGTCCTTCAGCATCGGATCGGCCGAGTGCTTCAGATAGAGCAGCCCCACCGGACCGATCAGCAGACCGATACCGCCGAGCGATCCCAGGATAACGGTCAGGCTGCCCAGCGAATACGGCGCGATCCAGCCGAGCAGATAGTGCTTGAACGTCCCCACGCTCGTCGCCGCGAAGCACAGCATGAAACCGTAGAACGTGAAGTGATGGAAAGTGCGCCGCGTGAACGACGGCTTCTCGTCCGGATACGTGCAGCCCTCGCCGCCGCCGTCGAGATACTTGAGCGTCAGCACGTTCCACATCGCCTCGCCGAACGAAGCACCGGATGCGAAGTCCGACAGGTTCTCGTCCATGTCGGCCCAGAACCGCCGGAAGCCCATCACGAACGCGAGCACGACGAACAAGAACGCCGCGCCGAAAATCGCCACCATCGTGTTGTGCGCGATAACTTTGTAGAACGATCCCGCACCGGTATGCGTGCCCCACAACACGCCGGGGCTCACCGTCTGCATCACGCCGATCAGGAACGCACAGACCGCCAGCGTCGTAACGAGCGCGGTCGCGATCCCGTTCCACTCGTAAAGACCGCCCAATGCCCGCGGCCACGCATAGTTCTTATAGGTCTCCTTGCGCACTTCCGCGAACGTACGAGGCACGTTGACCATGAACTCGTGCGGCGGCGCGTACTGGCACGCGTAGTAACAAGCGCCGCAGTTGTGGCAAAGGTTCGCTAGATAGCTGACGTCGGCTTCCGTGAACGTCAATCGCCGCGCCATGGCGGGAAATACTGCGCAGAAGCCCTCGCAGTACCTGCACGCGTTGCAGATCTGCATGATGCGGTCGCCCTCCGCATGCGGCGTGGCTCCGACGACGACCTTGTGCTCGGTAATTGGCATTTCTTCTCTTCTTCCTTCGTAGGTTGGGTCAAGCGAAGCGCGACCCAACGAATTGTCGCGATTTGCGCATCGTTGGGTCGCGCACCGCGGAAGTGCGGTGCTTGATCCAACCTACGAGCGCTAGTTCTTCACTTGCCGCGCGGCTTCCTCGCCGGCGATCCGCCCGAACACCGCGCCGATCGTCATGCCGATACCCGCGAGATAGCCCTTGCCGAGCACGTTGCCCGCCATGATCTCGCCAGCCGCCACCATGTTGGTCGCCGGCTTGCCGTCGTTCATGATGATCTGCGACTTGTCGTTCACGGTGACGCCGAGATACGTGAACGTCACGCCCGGACGCACGGGATACGAATAGAAAGGCGGCTCCTCGATCGTGCGCGCCCAGTGCGTCTTGTTCACCTTCAAGCCTTCGGTGTCACAATCGTCGAGCACCGTGATGTCGAAGGTGCCCGGCTTCACCGCCTTGTTGAACTCGTCCACCGTCGACCGCAGCGCCGAAGGATCGATCTCGAGCTTGCCCGCGAGTTCTTCCAGCGACTTCGCCCCGATCGGCGGAAACACCGGCGGCATGAAGCGTCCGACCGACTTCTTGTCGACGATCACGAACCCGATCTGGTCGGGCTGGCCCGCGACGAGCCGCCCCCATATCGCGTAGCGCTTGGGCCAGAAGTCCTCGCCTTCGTCGTAGAAGCGCTGGCCGTTCTTGTTGACCACGATACCGAAGGACACCGCGTCCACGCGCGTGGAGATGCCGCCGTCCCACTTCGGTGCGCGTGCGTCGATGGCGACCATGTGCCCTTGCGTCGGATCGCCGATCGCCTTCGCACCCTTGTCCAGCAGCATCCGAAGGCACGCGCCCATGTTGTACTTGGTGCCGCGGCACAAGAAGTTCTTGGCTGGCGGCCCCCACTCCTTCTCCAGCCACTCGAAGTTCGATTCGAACCCGCCGGCAGCGAACACGACAGCGCGCGATGAGACTTTGTGCGTGTCGCCCTTGTAGGTGTACGTGGCGCCGTTGAAACGCCCATCCTTGATGTCGACCTCGGTAACGACAGCTTCGTACTTCACTTCGATGCCGAGCTTCTGCGCCGTGCGATAGTACGCGTTGAGCAGCGCCTTGCCGCCGCCGAGATAGAACGCCGCCGTCCGCGAAAGTTGCAGAGTGCCGCCGAGCGCCGGCTGGAAGCGCACGCCCTGCGCCTTCATCCACTCGTAGGTGCCTTCGGACTTCCGGATCGCCATCCGCGCGAGGTGCTCGTTGGTCTGCCCGCCGGTGACCCGCAGCAGATCCTCCCAGTATTCCTCTTCCGGATACGTGTCGGGCATCGTCTCCAGCGGCGTCGTGTGCATGCAGCGGAAGTTCCGCGTATGCCGGCTGTTGCCGCCTCGGAGATGCGGAGGTGCTGCCTCCAGCACGAGGATGCGCTGCACCCCGAGCCGGGCCGCACTGATCGCGGCTGCCATCGCCGCGTTGCCCCCGCCGATGACGAGGATGTCGTATTGGTCGGTCACTTCCTGACCTCCATTGAAGCCTGAAATCGGAAGTCGGAAATCGGAACAGGTCTGAGTTCCAGTGAATTTGTTCGCATTGCTCCCTCTCGACTTCCGACTTCCGACTTCCGATTTCCTTCAGCGCGCCCGGGCAGCATCGATCAAGGCCCACACCCGCGGCGGCGTCAGCGGCAATTCGTCGGGCTCCACGCCCATCGACGACAGCGCATCGGCTACCGCGTTCGCGACCGCCGCTGCCACCGGAATGATGCCGCCCTCGCCAGCGCCCTTCGCACCGAGCGGATTGTTCGGCGAAGGATGAAGCTCCGTCGAATGTCCGTGCACATTGGGGAAGTCGCTTGCCAGCGGGATCTCGTAATCCGCCAGCGTGCCGACGAGAAGCTGTCCTTCGTCGTCATACACCAGGTTTTCGCCGAACACGGCACCGAGCCCCTGTACCGCCGCGCCGACCACCTGCCCGTGCAGCGTCTCCGGATTGATGATACGGCCGACGTCATCCATGACAAGATAGTCGAGTACCTGTACTTGCCCAGTGCCGGCATCGACCGCGACTTCCGCAACCGCCGTGCCGTACGTGAACGTCGGCTTCGAGTTGTGGAACACGCCATCGACCGCGAGGCCGTCGCCCGCGCAGTCCGCGAGCTTCACACTGCGGCCGTCCGCCGAGCGCGCCACGCCTTCCGCAATCGTGAGCGACGCTGCTTCAACCCCGAGCCGCCGCGCCGCAGCCCCACGAAACGCTTCGATCAGATTGTTCGCCGCATCGATCACCGCGCAGCCGCCCATCACGGTGGCGCGCGAGCCGTACGAGCCGAAACCTTCCTTCAGCAACGTCGTCGAACCGTGCACCACCTCGATCGCCTCGAGGCTCACTTCCAGCGCGTCCGCCGCGATCTGCGCGAAGATCGTCTCGATGCCCTGCCCGATCGACGACGACCCGACCGCCAACAGCACCTTGCCATCGCTGCGCAATTCCATCCGCGCATGCTCGCGCGGCCCCGAGGCGCCACCTTCGACGAACGACGCGATACCGAGCCCGCGCCACCGCCCGTCGATCATCTTGCCTGAATTCGATGCCTTCTCGGCCCAGTGCGACTCAGCGACGACCGCGTCGAAGCACTGGTGATAGTCGCCGCTGTCGAGGAACGTCGCGTCCCAACCTTCCGCCGGTCCGATGTTCACCATCGGCCACGGCATCGCCGAATGCGGAATGAGGTTCTTCCGACGGATCTCGAGCCGGTCGACGCCGAGCCGCACCGCCGCCTTGTCCATCATCCGCTCGAAGAAGAAGCAGCTCTCGTAGCGCCCCGGCCCGCGATACGTGCCCGACGGCGTCTTGTTCGTTGCGATCGCGTGGCTCCGCACCGAGAAATTGTCGACCTTGTACGGCCCCGTGATGAACTGCGCCGCGTTGCGCACCGGCGTCGTCCCGTTCGGCCGCATGTACGCACCGATGTTGCAGAACATCTCCGACTTCAGCGCCAGCATCGTGCCGTCGGCGGCGAACGCGACCTCGACGTCGGCTTCCGCCTCACGGCTGTGCCCGATCGCCATCAGATGCTCGCGCCGGTCTTCCACCCACTTGATCGGCCGGTTGAAGCGGCGCGCCGCGAACGCGATCAGCGCGTCTTCCGGGTAGAACTCACCTCGCGCACCGAATCCGCCGCCAACATCGAACTCGATGTATTCGACTTGGCTCTCGGCGAGCCCCATCACCTTCGCCATCGCGCGCTTGTTGAAGAACGGCAGCTTCGCCGCGCCCGACATCGTGAGCTTGCCTGCCGCCTCGTCCCATTCGGCGACGAGCCCGCGTGTCTCCATCGGCAGCGCCGTCTGCCGCTGCGTCTTGAACGTTCCCTTGAGCACCAGCGCCGCCTGGCGGAACGCACTGGCGCAATCACCCTTTTCGCCGGTGAATGTCGCGGTGAGATTACCGTCCTTGGCGTCCTCGTGCAGATTGACGGCGTTCGACATCGCCTTCCGCGCATCGACCACCGCCGGCAGCGGCTCGATATCGAGATCGATCAGCGCCAGCGCGTCCTCGGCGATCTCCTGGCTGTCCGCTAGCACCACGGCGATCGGCTCGCCGACGTAACGCACGCGATCCGTTGCGATCACGGGCTGGCCGTAGGGCATGATCGACGGTATCGGTCGCCGGAACGGGATGCGGGGCACCGGGCTTCCGACATCCTTGCCCGTCATCACGGCATTGACGCCCGGGATCGAAAGCGCCTTGGAAACGTCGATGCTGCGGATCGTTCCGTGGCCGATCGCGGACCGCAGCACCACCATGTGCCATTGCCCCGCCCGCGTCACGTCGCCGATGTATTCGCCCCGCCCGCGCAGGAAGCGCAGATCCTCGACGCGCTCGACGGCAGCGCCGATGTACGTGTTCACTTTTCTCATCGGGGCAGCTCTGCGCTGGAAATTCGGGCGAAAGGCGTATCGGCAGTGCTGGTCATGGCATCTCGGGCGCAGAGACGGTTCGAGCGGTTCGGCCGGTTCTGCGGGCCTCGTCGAAACGACGTTTCAGTGGAAGGTTGTTGCCGTCACTCTCCGGATTTGAGCAACCCTTGTCAATCAACCGCCAGACCACACACCGAGCCCCATCGTCGCGCCGGGTTCGCCGGCGACTTCAATCCACCTTGATGTTCGCCGCCGCCACCGCCCGCTTGTGCCGGGCAAGTTCGCGTGTGATCTCCGCTCGGAACGCCTCGGGCGAGTTGCCGACCGGCACTGCCTGCTGCGCCACCAGCTTCTCCTTTACATCCGCCTGCCCGAGCGCGTCCGATGCCGCGCCCCAGAGGCGCTTGATGATCTGTGGCGGCGTCCCCGCCGGCGCGACGAGCCCGAAGAACGCCATCCAGTCGAGTTCGTCCATCTTCAGTTCCGCGAACGTCGGCACGTCCGGCAGCGCCGGCAGCCGCTTCGCCGACGACACGCCCAGTGCCCTCAGCTTGCCCGCCTCCACCATCGGCAGCGTCGTCGGCAGGTTGTCGAACATCACCTGGATGTGCCCGCCGACCGCATCGTTCAGCGCCGGCCCGATGCCGCGATAGGGCACATGCGCCATGTCCGTGCCAGTCGCCATCTTGAACTGCTCGCCCATCAGGTGGCTGACCGAGCCCACGCCCGAGGACCCGTAAGAGAGCTTGCCCGGCTGCGTCTTCAACAGCGCGACGAACTCAGCCATGTCCTTCGCAGGCTGCCCCGGATGGATCGCCATGATGTTGGGCACCACGGCCAGAGCCGCAATCGGCTCTAGATCCTTCAAAACGTCGTAGGCGAGATTGCGATAGACCGCCGGATTGATCGCCAGCGTCGAAGCCGTACCCATCCCGATCGTGTAACCGTCGGGCGCCGACTTCGCGATTGCCGCCGTGCCCGTGCTCCCCCCTGCTCCAGCGCGGTTGTCGATGATGATCGATTGGCCGAGCGATGTCCGCATCGCCTCCGCGATCACGCGCGCGATCACGTCCGTGGAGCCACCCGGCGCGAACGGCACGATCAGGTTGATCGACCGCGAGGGAAACGCCGGCTGTGCGTGAGCCACCGTCGAAAGCTGCACGACCGCCAAGGTTGCGCCTGCGAGCACGACAGCCACGAGCCTGCGAATGAGTGTGAGCACGCCGATCCCCTCCATGCCTGACCTGCCGGTTTCCATTGCGTCGCATACCCGCCGCATGAGGGCAATCGGTCCCCCGCGGTGCGTCGGAATGCCTGCGGCTGGTAAATTCCCGATCACGTCCCTTTCACGAACCGAACATTGCCATTGACGACCAGTTGCTTTGCAAGTGAGCAGCGAAAGGCGGATATTCGCGTCATGAGAAGTCGAGACGATATTACCTGAAGTACATAACTTGAAAGCGACGGCTCAGCGAAGGAGTTTGTCATGAAAAACAAAGTAACCTTAGCTTCGATTGCAGCCCTTCTGCTGCTGATGACAGTGCCTGCACAAGCAGATGTCATCGCAGATCAAAGCCGAATTTCGGTCTCATCCCACCGTTGGGCGGGACTGGAGACGGTGGCGCTTCCGTTCCTGGGCATACGCACCCAGCAATAACCCAGGGCAGCTTCACGTATCGAATGCCATCAAGCCGTCAGAAATCGACATGAAAACCAGGAGATGACCATGAACAAGGTCGTGCTCGCCGCTGTGCTGACGCTGTCGGTGCTCGCCTCCACCGTCTCGGCTCAGGCCAATCGCTACGTCGATCCGAAGGCCTCCTTAGACGGCGCCAAGTTCTTCGAAAGCTTCCCTACCGGCCAGTAATTCTGATCTACCGGTGGTCAGCGGCGGCGGCCCCCCTTCCTTCCGGGCGCTGCCGCCGTATTGCATTCGAGGGCCGGAGAATCGCCTGAAAAGCCAACGGAGCCAGCGCCGCATGCCGCTCCAGAACCGCGTCGCACCGACCGGCGAGATCTTCGCCGTAGCGGCCCGTGGAAGCCTGATGGGCAATCGTGGCGGCGCGCTTCACGGCTCCGGGAAGTCCCTTGCCGTTCGCCGCTGGGCCACGCGCCAATGGATCTGCTGCCGGCTCGACTTCAACGGCCGCCAGCGCGAGGTCATGGCCCCCGGCCGGTACACCGAGTTGTTCTTCCTCGACGAAGCGACCGCCCTTGCGGCCGGCCATCGCCCCTGCTTCGAATGCCGCCGCGCCGATGCCGTCCGGTTCGCCGACGCCTGGCGCCACGCGCATGCACAGACCGCTAACCCACGTGCCGCCGACATCGACCGCATCCTGCACGCCCAACGCCTCGATGCCCGAGGAGGCAAGCTGCTTCACACCTACGACGTCGCCGACCTCCCCGCCGGGGCATTCGTTCTCGACCATGCCACCGCACAACCATACCTCGTGCAGCCCTATTCCGTGTTGCCCTGGAGCTTCGCCGGCTACGGCCCGCCGCAGCCACGCCCGCGCCGTGGCCCCGCGACAGCCCTGACACCGCCCGGCATCATCGGCGCACTGAAATTCGGCCACACGCCGATGGTGCATGTTTCCGCCTGCATTTCGGGCTAGCCCGCGTTTCTCACCCTAATGCCACGGTGCAGTGCGAGACGCGAACTTGAGGCGTATGAATCGTAGTCGTCCGACGTTCGGTCAACCACCATCGTTGCCGCCGTTTTGGGCGGAGCGGACAGGCGCTTTGCTGATCCTCTTTGTTGATCCGAGTGCGGCAGGGCGC
>CAMDMH010000115.1 GCA_945901835.1 Devosia equisanguinis
TGATCGCCCAGTTCCAACTGGAGGTGATCGAGGAGCCGTTCACGGTCGCGGAGGCCAAAGCAGCCCGGGAGGCCTTCGTGACGGCTGCGACCAACGTCGTCACCCCCGTGATCGCCGTCGACGGCGTGCGGATCGGCGACGGCAAGCCCGGCGAGCTCTCGAAACGCCTCCGGGGAGCCTTTCACGGGATCGCCGAGCGAAAATGACTGTCAGCGTGCCTCTTGTCCCGGTCGGCACTGCGCGTGCGGCATATTCGTCAGCGGGACGCGCCTGGCATATGGGGATGCGCAGGGCAACGCCTTGCAGTATAAGGGAACTGCTGGTCGCTCCGGGACCAGTGCCGAGGCATCTGCACTTTAAAAATCGTGTGCGGCCGCCGAGGCTAAAAAACCGAACGACGAAAACACTCATCGAGCGACAGACAAGAAGAAGATGGCAGAAAAGACACCAAGCCTCCAAGACGCATTCCTGAACAATGTTCGCAAAAACAAGATACCCCTCACGATCTTTCTCATCAACGGCGTGAAGCTGCAGGGCATCGTCACCTGGTTCGATAATTTCTGCGTGCTGTTGCGCCGGGACGGTCACTCACAGCTCGTCTACAAGCATGCGATCTCCACGATCATGCCTGGCCAGCCGGTCAACCTGATGGAACCGGACACGGGCGAGGCTGGTTGATGAGCAGCTTCGCAGTTCGGTCTGGAGGATAGCCACCTGAGTAGACGCAAGCGTCCAGACGCGGATCAGGCCGAAGTGGTCGATCCGCGTTTGCCAGAGGATGACAGCGAGCACGTTTCCCCACCCGAGCGCGATGCGATGCGCTGCATCGTGGTCGTGCCGGTGCCGGTCGCGCGTCGCGGCGCACCGGCGTTGCTCCGCTCGCCGGAAGACCGGAAGGCCGAGGCGATAGGTCTTGCCCAGGCGATCGAACTCGATATCGCGGTCTCCCTCTCGCCACCGCTCACCACGATCCGTCCCGCGACCCTGCTCGGCAAAGGCAAGGTCGAGGAGATCAAGGCGCTGGTCGAGGAGCATGGTGCCGGTCTCGTCGTCGTGGACCATACGCTTTCGCCCGTCCAGCAGCGCAACCTCGAAAAGACCATCGGCGCAAAGGTCATCGACCGTACCGGCCTGATCCTCGAAATCTTCGGCCGCCGCGCCCAGACGCGCGAAGGCCGCCTGCAGGTCGAACTCGCGCATCTGAACTACCAGAAGAGCCGTCTCGTCCGTTCGTGGACCCATCTCGAACGCCAGCGCGGCGGAGCGGGCTTCCTGGGTGGCCCCGGCGAGAGCCAGCTCGAACTCGACCGCCGCATGATCCAGGAGAAGATCGAGCGCCTCGAGAAAGATCTGGCCGACGTCGTTCGCACGCGAGATCTCCATCGCAAGGGCCGCGCGCGCGTGCCTTATCCGGTGGTCGCCATCGTCGGCTACACCAACGCTGGCAAGTCGACGCTGTTCAACCGCATCACGGGAGCGGGCGTCCTGGCCATGGATCAGGTGTTCGCGACGCTCGATCCGACGATGCGCGAGGTAAAACTGCCATCCGGTCGCCGCGTCATCTTGTCGGACACAGTCGGTTTCATCTCGGATCTGCCGACGACACTAGTGGCAGCGTTCCGGGCGACGCTCGAAGAGGTCATTTCGGCCGATCTCGTGCTTCACGTCCGCGACATCGCCTCGCCGGAAAGTGCCGCGCAGCGTGCCGATGTCGATCAGGTGCTGGCCGACCTCGGCGTCGACGAGAAGGAAGCCGCACGCCGCGTCCAGGAGGTCTGGAACAAGATCGATGTCCTGCCGCTCCGCGAGCGCGACGAGGTCGAGAACCAAGCGCGCCGGATGGTGCCGGCGCCGGTCCTCGTTTCGGCGGTGACAGGCGAAGGCGTCGACAACCTCCTGGCGGAAATCGAGCGGCGGATCTCGGGACACGACGAGATCGTCGACGTGTCGCTGCCGCCCAGCGCCGGCAAGCTCGCGCATTGGCTGCACGAGAACGCCGAGGTCATCAGCCGCGAGCTGGACGATGCCGGCCACACCCACTATCGGGTCCGCGTCGATGCGATCCGCAAAGCGCGGCTCGAAGCGCGGATGCGCGAGGTGGGTTAGGGGAGGATCCGGTTCCCCTAGCTGACTACGTCTTCAATCTATAACCCGTGCGGAAGATCCAGAACACGCCGGCGAGGTTCGCGGCCAGCATCGCGAGCGTGATCGCCACGCTTACTTCGACGCTGACGTCGGACTTGCCGATGAAGCTCCAGCGGAACGCGCTGACGAGATAAACCACCGGGTTGAACAGGGAGACGGTCTGCCAGAACGGCGGGAGCATGTGGATCGAATAGAACGTGCCGCCGAGAAACGTGAGCGGCGATACGATCAACAGCGGGATCATCTGCAGCCGCTCGAACCCGTCGGCCCAGATGCCGATGATGAACCCGAACAGGCAGAACGTCACGGCGGTGAGGACCAGAAACACTATCATCCACACGGGATGTTCGATGTGCATCGGCACGAACAGCGCTGCCGTCGCCAGGATGATGAGACCGATGATGATCGACTTCATCGCGGCCGCCCCGACATATCCGGTCACGGCCTCGAGCGGCGACACGGGTGCGGACAGCAACTCGTAGATCGTGCCCGTGAACCGCGGGAAATAGATGCCGAACGACGCATTCATGATGCTCTGCGTCAGGAGCGACAGCATGATGAGCCCCGGCACGATGAACGCGCCGTAGCTGACCCCGTCCACCTCGGTGATACGGCTGCCGATCGCGGCGCCGAACACGACGAAGTAGAGCGAGGTGGAGAGCACCGGTGACACGATGCTCTGCGTCGGCGTTCGCCAGGTGCGCGCCATTTCGAACGTATAGATCGCCTTTATCGCCTGCAGGTTCACGCGTCGCTCCTGACAAGTCCGACGAAGATGTCCTCGAGCGTGCTCTGCCGCGTCTCGAGATCGGTGAAGCGAATGCCCGCCGTCGCCAGCCGCGTCAGCAGGTTCGTGATGCCCGTGCGCTCCCCGCGCGTGTCGTAAGTGAACACGAGTTGCCGGTTGGTCTTGCCGATCTCGAGCCCGAGCCCGTCGAGCAACGGGGGAATGTTCTCGAGCGGCGCGGTCAGATGCAACACGAGCTGCTTCCTTCCGAGTTTGGCCAGCAGGGCCTTCTTCTCCTCGACGAGGATGATCTCGCCCTTGTTGATGATGCCGATACGGTCGGCCATCTCCTCGGCTTCCTCGATGTAATGCGTGGTCAGGATGACGGTGACGCCCGAGTTGGAGAGTGCGCGCACCGTCTGCCACATGTCCTTCCGCAATTCGACATCGACGCCGGCCGTGGGCTCGTCGAGAAACAGGATGCGCGGTTCGTGCGACAGTGCCTTGGCGATCATGACGCGCCGCTTCATGCCGCCGGAAAGCGTCATGATCCGGCTGTCTTTCTTGTCCCACAGCGAGAGGTCGCGGAGAACCTTTTCGACGAGGGCTGGTGCTGCCGGTTTGCCGAAAAGGCCGCGGCTGAAGTTGACCGTTGCCCACGGGGTCTCGAACGCATCGGTCGTGAGTTCCTGCGGCACGAGCCCGATCATCGAGCGGACGGCGCGATAGTCGCGCTCGATGTCCATGCCATCGACCGTCACGGTGCCACCGGATCGCCGGACGAGCCCGCACACGATGCCGATCAGCGTCGTCTTGCCTGCGCCGTTGGGACCGAGCAACGCGAAAATCTCGCCGCGTTTGATGTCGAGATTGATCCCCTTCAGCGCCTGAAAGCCGCTTGCGTAGACCTTGGACAGGTCTTTGATGGATATGACCGGGCTCATGCCCTGAATAACCTCCACGACGGCAAGGAAGCCAGCGAACGCTGACCATCCAGCATGCCCGAACCGAGGACGCTTGATGGTTCGCGCGTCCGACACTGCCAATACGGCATTGGGGCGTCGCTGTCGCGGGCAGTCGACCAATTGAAAAGGGGCCGACGCGAGCGCGGCCCCCTCGTTCCGTTCCAATGCAGTCGACGGGTGCTACTCAGCCGCGACGACGGTTGGCGACGCGGTAAGCCCGAGCCGCTTGCGCGCCTCCATGCGTAGCGTATCGATCGGCTCCAAGCGGCCCTTCTCCTCGAAGTGCCAGTAGGTCCATCCGTTGCACGCGGCTTTGCCCTGGATGACGGCGCCGATGCGATGAATCGAGCCTTGCTGGCCGGCGACCGCCAACGTTCCATCGGCCCGCACCTCGGCGCGCACCCGGCGGCGCTCGTCGAACAACGGCGATCCCGCCCTGAGGATGCCCATCTCTATGATCGTCCCGAACGGCACGCGCGGTTCCGACCGCTTCGACCGCTGGGTCTCGAGTACGCGATCCGCCAGCACCTCGACCTTGCCGATCCGCTCGGCGGCAGCCTTCGCATAATCGCGGTCGCGCTCGATGCCGATGTAGTGGCGGCCGAGCCGCTTGGCGACTGCACCCGTGGTGCCCGTGCCGAAGAACGGATCGAGCACCACGTCGCCGCGGTTGGTCGTCGCCAGTAGCACGCGATGCAGCAGCCCCTCCGGCTTCTGCGTGGGGTGCGCCTTCCGGCCGCCGTCGTCCTTCAGCCGCTCGGGCCCCGAGCAGATCGGGATGGTCCAGTCCGAGCGCATCTGCACGTCGTCGTTGAACGCCTTCATCGCCTCGTAGTTGAACGTCGGCCGTGCCTTCTGGTCACGCGACGCCCAGATCAGCGTTTCGTGCGCATTGGTGAAGCGCTTGCCACGGAAATTCGGCATGGGGTTCGTCTTCAACCACACGACATCGTTCTGCAGCCAGAAGCCGAGGTCCTGCATGGCAGCCCCGATGCGAAAAATGTTGTGGTAGGAGCCGATCACCCAGATCGCCCCATCGGGCTTCAGAACGCGGCGGCATTCGGTCAGCCATGCCCGGGAGAACGCGTCGTATTCTGCGAAGCTGGCGAACTTGTCCCAACTCTGATGCACGCCGTCGACGACCGTATTGTTGGGCCGCAACAGATCGCCGTCGAGCTGGAGATTGTAGGGAGGGTCGGCGAAGACGAGGTCTATGCTGGCCGTGGGCAGCTTGGCCAGCTCTTGCAGGCTGTCGCCATTGAGGATCTTGTCGAGCGGGAACTTCGACGCGGAACGAACTACGGTGCGCATAAACGCTGCTTTCTGGGACTCGAACGACGGGACTGAACACACGCGTCAGCACATGCCGCCCGCAAGGGAGACGCGTGCCGACCCGCACGCAAAAGTAAGCGAAACCTGAACGAGATGGGTTAACGGAACACTAACCGCCACGGCACGGAACATCGCACGCGATCGTGTCGAACAAAGGGCGAACATGACGCGTCGCCGCACAGCTATTCCGGGCTGCGCGGTTGCGCATGGAACCGACGGGGATAGACTGTGCACAACGAAGTATCACGGGGAGGCGCGGGCATGGAGTTCGCACGGGCAATGCGCTGCTGTCAGTCCATGACGATGCTGGCCGGTATTGCGCTGGTCGCAACCTCCGCAGTTGGTGGCTCAGCAGCTCGGGCGCAGACGCCCTACTGGGCTGGCCGGACGATCGACCTCATCATCTCGACAGAAGCGGGCATCGCCTTCGACGTGACCGCGCGGCTGGCTGGGCGCCATATCGCGCGCCACCTTCCGGGCAATCCGAATCTGGTGGCACGCAAAATGCCGGGCGCCGGGCACATCCGCGCCGCCAACTACATCTACGGCCAAGCCCCGAAGGACGGGACGACCATCGGCACGCTGTTGCCGGTGTTCGTCACCTCGCAGGTGATCGACCGCAGTGACGCCATCCAGTTCGATTCCGCGAAATTCTCCTGGATCGGATCGAGTGCCTGGGCGACGTCCACGACCTATGTGCTGGCCTCCACCGGCGTAGCTTCGATCGAGGATGCCAGGAAGCGCCAGGTGCTGATGGGCGGCACGGGGGCCGGGGCTTATTCGACGCTGTTTCCCGTCATCATGAACAATCTGCTCGGCACCAAATTCAAAGTGATCGCGGGATACAAGGGCACCGCGGAATTGAACATCGCGCTCGACCGCGGCGAGGTGGAAGGCCGCGCCGGCGTGCCGCTGCCGTCGATCAAGCTGGAGCGCCCGGAGTGGCTCGCAGCACGGAAGATCAACATCATCGTCCAGGCCGGACTGGAACGTGATCCCGAGCTTCGCCAGGTGCCGCTGCTGATCGACTTCGCGGCCGACGACGAGCAGCGCCGCGTCTTGCGTCTCTTCTCCGCCGACGCCGCCCTGGGACGTCCCATCATCGCCCCGCCCGGCATACCCGCCGAACGTCTCGCCGAGCTGCGCGCCGCATTCGCTGCCGCCATGGCCGATCGCCTCTATCGCAAGGAGGCAGCGGACATCGGCGCGGAGGTCGTGCCGGTCACCGGGGAGAAGCTCCAGTCGATCGTCGACGAAATCGTGTCGACACCGCCCGGCATCGTTGCCAAGGCCAAGCAAGCGACGGATCGCGGCAATGCCGTCATGCCCGCGCAAAAGACCAAGTGAGAAGCGCCGCGATGGCAAGTGGAAGGACCAGCGTAATGGCGGCACGGCAATCGGCGGCAATGACTGGGTTGGACCTCGAGAAGTTCCGTGTCAGGACCTTCGTCGAGCGTCTCGTCGAGCTGGGCGAGGTCGATATCTATGACGCGCCCGTGCCGATGCGCGATCTGAGCGCGCTGATCGAATCCACGCCGCGTGCCAAGCTGTTTCGCAGCGTCGGTCCCGAGCGCTTCGAAATGGTATCGAACATCATCGGCAATCGCCGGCGGCTCGCGGCTGCGTTCGGCGTCGATGAAAAGGGTCTGCAGGGCGAGTACATGAGCCGCCTCGGCAAGGCGCAGCCGATCGTGGAAATCCCATCTACCGATGCCCCCGTCCACCACACCATCGTCACCGGCGACGACATCGACCTGTCGAAGCTGCCGTTTCATCTACAGCATGAGTTGGATGGTGGCCCCTACATTTTCTCCGCGCTCGACTACTCGATCGATCCCGCGACGGGCCGCACCAACGTGGGATGCCGCAGGCTCATGCTGCGCAGCCGGACGACGATGCGCTCGAACCTCACCGCTCCCTTCGATCTGAAGCGCATGTACGCCGAGGCGGTCGCGCGCAAGCAGCGCTTCCCCGTCAGCTTCACCATCGGATCCCACCCCATCGACTTCTGCGTCGCAGGTGTGAGAGTTCCCATGGACGAGAACTCGCTGATCGCGACGATGCGCGGCGAGGCGCTCCCGATGGTGCGCGGCGTGACCAACGGCATCCTCGCCCCGGCCGACGCCGAGTGCATCATCGAAGGCTATTTCGACGAATTGGGCTATCGCGAGTTCGACGGCCCCTACGGCGAGTTCATGGGCTACTACGGCCCCGTTCATATCGATCCCGTGTTCCACGTCACCGCGATCACGCGCCGCCGCGATCCCGTCTACCAGACCATCCTTCACTCTGGCCGCAGTCTGGCGAATACCGACCACGGCAATATGGCCGCGCTGACAGGTGAGGTTCGTGTGATTCAGGTTCTGAAGGCCGGCGGTTTCGACGTCGCCGCCGTGCGCGGGGTGCCGTCGACCAACGGCCGCCAGCACATGCGGGTCGCGCTCAAGCGCTCGACGTTCGGTCAGGCCCGTCTCGTCATCGCGGCGCTGTTCTCGATCCCCTTCGTCAAGCACGCCTACGTCGTGGACGAAGAGATCGACGTCGACGACGACGCCCAGATGGAATGGGCGATGTCCAGCCGCTTCCGCGCCGACCGCGATCTCGTCGTCGAGGCCGGCTTCCCACCGATGTACATGGACATCCTCGGACAGCGCGATGGCGACATGGCGAAGGCGGGCTTCGATCTGACGCTGCCGTTCGACGTGCCCGCGACGCTCGAGACGAAGGTGCCGAGGCCGCCCGTTTTTACAGGCAAGCCCCCGCGCTTCCAGAGCGTGGCCCAGGCGTTGGAGCAAGGCGTTCCGATATCGTTCATGCAACTCATGGAGGCGGTCGGGAGTGAGGACGGCCGGGAGATTTCCATGGAACTCGACCGCCTGTCACGCGAGGGACGCTTGACCCGAAGCGAACCCGCCGGTGAATGGCAATGGCGTGCGAACGATTGATGCAAGCCCCATCTGCGCGCATCCGTCCCAAGTGAAGCGGTACTCGCCTGTGCCATAGCACCGT
>CAMDMH010000116.1 GCA_945901835.1 Devosia equisanguinis
GCATCCTACGAATGGCGCTTCAATCGCCGCTTCGATCTGGCCAAGAACATAGAGCGCCTCGCCCGCGTTGCGGTCGCAACCGCGCCACGACCCTACCGGTCGATCGCCGCGGTCAGGCCGGCAGAGGTGATGACGGGGTAATCACGTGGCTTCATAGGCAATCAGACCGACGATCAACTGGAGATTATTCTTGATCTGGTGCGAGACCTCGTTCGTCAGACTGACGGCATCCCGCTCGCGCTGCTTGCGGTCTGTGATGTCCTCGAACACGAGCAGCATCCGGTGGGCATGGTTTCCCGGTTGTGAAATCTTGCGGGCATTCAAATTGAAAACACGCCGGCCGAGGCCCGGAAAATCTTCCTCGATCTCGAAATTCTCAAACGGCTTGTTCTCGGGAAGCACCTTTTCCATCAGGTTGCGGAGAGCAGGCACATCCCACTGGTGCTGGCCCAGTTCGGCAACACGCCGGCCATGCGTCTCCGCTTGCGTAATCCCGAACATCGTCAGGAACGCCTTGCTCGCCGTCACGATCGTCATATCGTCTTCCAGCACGACGAGAGGATCGCGGATCGTATCGACGATGCTCTGAACCAGATGCGAATAGCGCTTGCTCTCCTTGCGGGCCGCGCGCTCTTCGCTGACGTCCTCGATTGCGAGCAGAATAAAGCCGTCATGGTCACCGGGCCGGAAAATCTTCCGGGCATTGACCAGCATGGTGCGCTGGCCGATTATCGGTAAATCATGCTCGACCTCGAACCCTTCGACCGAAGCACGAAGAGGGATCACGCTTTCGAGCAATGTGCGAAGGGCAGGGATATCCCACTGACGATTGCCGAGGTCATAGATCAAGCATCCTTCCGTCTCGGAACGGCTCGTCCGGAACGTCTGGTAAAACGCACGATTTGCCGACGTGATGTAGAGGTTCCGGTCGAGAACGAGGAGTGCACTCGGTACGGTCTCGACAATGTCGCTGGCGGCAAGATCGGTCACTAATTTTGTCCTCGATACGCGCATGTATCATGGCTCAAATCGCGAGCGCGTGAGCCATGGATTGCTGGAGTTGATTGACCGTGTAAGGTTTACTCAGGAAAAGAGAGCCGTCGATAAATAGAGATTTCAACTTCTCGGTGATGGCGTTTCCCGTCGTGTAGACGACACGCAGACAGGGCCGCAGCAGGATTGCCTGTTGAGCCAGTTCGCACCCGCCGTAGACGGCCTTTTTCAGATAGATATCGGTGAAGAGGGCGTCGATCTTTCGATGAGACCGTAGCAACTCCAGCGCCTCGTCCACGTCGCTGGCTGAGAGGATGCAGTAGCCGCAGTCTTGCATCATCATTCCTGCCAACTCACAGATGAGCATATCGTCTTCGACGATCAGTATTACAGCCATAAGCATCATTCCTGTCTGGATAAAGAGCGCTCGCACCGCTTTCAGAACGCTTCCCGACGGCATGACGGCTGGACGAACAATCCAGGTGGAACCGACCGCAAAGGAAATCCGAAGACTTGGGATCGTGGGCACACCCGTGGTCTCCGAGTTAGGTTCGGAAAGTACCTACGGGGTTCATACGCACAGTCGCAGCTCGTGTGCCGATCGGGAGGGCTGGGCAATATTGGTCCGCCGGAGGGACGGGGCTGCCAGGGTTCTGGGCGAATTCGTTGCTGAAGTGTCACTCGTGGGTGCGCAGAGCTGCGCCTGCGCTACGTAGTTTCAATAGAACTCGGCACTTTCCGTCGCCTGTCCCTGTTCGCTCGAGGTCTTCAGTGGGAGATGGACATTCCTGCCGTCGGAAGCAATTCTGGTCGGACAACTGTCCCTATCGCTTCTCCAGAGGTTTCGCAGATGCCCGTGCTTTCCGCACTCCCTTCCTTCCGCCTCGATGGCCGCCGTGCGCTCGTGACTGGGGCGGGGCGTGGGATAGGGGAGGCAGCGGCGAAGGCCATGGCGGCGTCGGGCGCGCATGTGACGCTCGCTGCGCGGACGAAGGACGAGATCGGGGCCGGCGCGGCGGCGATCGTGGCTGCGGGTGGCGAGGCCGACGCGATGGTTCTCGACGTGACGGATCTCGCCGATATGCGCGGGAAGATCGCGGCGGCGGAGCCTTTCGATGTGCTGATCAACAACGCGGGAACGAACCGGCCGGCGCCTTTTCTGGAAGTGAAGGTCGAGGATTTCGACCACGTGATGGGGCTCAACGTGCGGGCTGCTTACTTTGTGGCGCAGGCGGTGGCGCAGCGGCTGGTGGCAGCGAAGAAAGGTGGCTCGATCGTCAACGTGTCCTCGCAAATGGGGCACGTGGGCTCGCCGCGGCGCACGGTCTATTGCGCGACGAAGCACGCGATGGAGGGCTTCACCAAGGCGATGGGGATCGAGCTTGCGCCGTATGGCATTCGCGTCAATTCGATCGGGCCGACGTTCCTCGATACGCCGATGACGCGGCCGTTCTTCGAGAATCAGGCCTTCAAGGCGGATGTGCTCGGCCGCATCAAGCTCGGGCGGCTAGGGACGCTGGAGGAGGTGGCGGCCGGCATCGTGTTCCTCGCTTCGGATGCATCGGCGCTGATGACGGGATCGGCGCTCGTGATGGATGGCGGCTGGACGGCGGAGTAGGTTTCTCCGGTGCGGTGGGCTGCGATCTGGCCGTGTACGTGGCATGTTCGGTTAACGATGCGCTGGCATGATGTGCACGTCATTGAACCAGCCACCGCCAACGTTTTCCAAGAGTAGATTTTGAGTTCCATTCCGACTGGTGCCGAGCGCCGCCAATTCGGGCGCCGGAAGACCAATCTGCACGCCTGGATCAGCGTGCAGGGGCGGCCCAAGCTGTCGTGTACGGTGCTCGACCTGTCTGTCGGCGGCGCGCTGCTGCAACTCCAGAAGCCGTCGTGGTTGCCCTACAACTTCGTACTTACGATCGAAACGACGCGGTTCGTCACATGGTGCGAGGTTCGCCATTCGAGGGCCGATGCGGTCGGCGTGCGCTTTCTGTCTGCTGTCGAGTCGGCTGCGCTCGATCCGCGGGGCGCCCATGAAAGCCGGTCGATGCACGAAAACGACGCCTGGACCGGCAACTATCGCTGATGCCGACCGCAGTGTAGCGCTCGACGACGTGAAGCATGCCGCCAAAGCAGGCCTTGACTGGCACGCGGGCACTTGCTGGGGTCGGCTGCGCCATGCATCCGCTGGCGCTTCGATCGAGCCTGCGGCACTGCCATGACCGACCACATCCTGCGCCAACTCGCAGCGACCATTTCCGCCCGGCGCACCGAAAGCGCCGACAAATCCTACACGCGCCAGCTTCTCGACGCGGGGCCGAAGCGCTGCGCCAAAAAGCTCGGCGAGGAGGCGGTCGAGACCGTGATAGCTGCGCTCGCCGAGGATGACGCGGCATTGCGCAACGAAGCCGCGGACCTAATCTATCACCTGCTCGTTCTGCTCGAGAGCCGGAATATCGCGATCGACGACGTGCTCGGCATTCTCGCCGGCCGTATGGGCGTCTCGGGGCTCGACGAAAAGGCGGCGCGCAAACCTGGTGGGGGCGCATGACGATGTCCAGAGGAGACGCGCCTTGATCATCGGCGAGAGCAAGGCGGTCGCTCCCGCCGTCGTCGATTTCTCGCCCTATCGCGTGTTCTCGCGCGAGGCGTGGGCGCGGCTGCGCGAAGATACGCCGATGACGCTCGTGCCGCGCGACCTCGAGCAGATGTCGGGTCTGATCGAAGATCTGTCGATGGAGGAGGTGGAGCAGATCTACCTGCCGATATCGCGGCTCATCAATCTGCATGTGCTGGCGATTCAGGAACTCTACGGGGCGACGGCGCGCTTTCTTGGCCAGCGGGATACGAAGGTGCCGTTCATCATCGGCATCGCGGGCTCGGTGGCAGTGGGGAAGAGCACCACCGCGCGCGTGTTGCGGGCGCTACTGGCGCGATGGGTCGACCATCCGAGAGTGGACCTCATCACGACGGACGGGTTCCTGTTTCCCAACGCAGAGCTCGAGCGGCGCGAGATCATGCACCGCAAGGGATTTCCGGAGAGCTTCGACACGGCGCGGCTGCTGAGCTTTCTCGCGCGCGTGAAGTCGGGTGAATCGCGGGTCGAGGCGCCAGTCTACTCGCATTTCGCCTACGACATTCTGCCCGGACAGCAAGTCGTGATCGAGCGGCCGGACATCCTGATCGTAGAAGGGCTCAACGTGCTGCAGTCGGCGAAGCTGCCGCGCAACGGCGACGCGATCCCGTTCGTGTCGGATTTCTTCGATTTCTCGATCTATCTCGATGCCGACACGGCTGTGCTGGAACAGTGGTATGTAGCCCGCTTCATGAAGTTGCGCACGACGGCTTTCCGCGACCCGGCTGCTTATTTCCATCGGTACGCGAGCCTGACGCCTGATGCCGCGCAGGAGCGGGCGCTCGAGATCTGGCGCGAGATCAACCTCAAGAACCTGGAAGAGAACATTCTTCCGACCCGCCAGCGCGCGCGTCTCATTCTGCGCAAAGGCAACTCGCATCGCATCGAGAGTGTGGCGTTGCGGAAGCTGTAGAGAGAGTCTTGGACGGTTGGCGGAAGACGCTGCGCTATTCAGCCCTACGGTTTCTTCACGCGGCTTTCCTTCCACATTGCGAGTTCTGAGAAGCGTGCGACGTCGAAGGTGGCTTTCGTGTCGATGTCGCCGGAGAGCTGCAGGGTCTGGAATACTTTGCGCAAGCCGGGTTCCGACAGGGCGAGGTCCTTATCGAGGATGGCGAGCTTTTCGGTTTCGGCAAGGGCGCGAGCAGCCAGGGGGATCGTGGTGCGCAGTTCGTCGGCCGCGGCTTTCGCGGTTTCGTCCGGGTTGGCTGTCATGAAATCGCGACCCTTCTGCAATGCGCGCAGAAAGCGCACGACGAGCGGCCGGTTCTTGTCGACCCAGCCGAGGTCGGCGTTGACGCTCGTGAACTGCCATTCCGGCACGAACGGAATGACGGAGCCGAGATTGGTGTAGCCCGCGTCCTCGGCGACATAGCTCAAGGGAAATGGCTGGAGCCCCGCGTCGATCTTGCCTTCCTGCAGCAGCTTCCAGCGGGTCGGTGCGCCGCCGACCGCCGTCATCTTGTAATCGGACGGCGTGAAGCCGAGCGACTTCATGATGTCCTGGACGACGTAGGTCGAGCCTTCCTTCTCCGACAGGATGCCGAAGTGCGCGCCCTTAAGGTCCTTCAGCGTCTTGATGTGGGGGCGCGTGATGATGAAGTGCGGCAGCTTGCGCGTATTGCCCGCGATCAGCCGCAGCGTGCCGCCCTTGTAGGCGTCCATCAGTACGGCTTCGGGCGTGCCCATGGAGACGTGCATTTCTCCGGAGCGCAGAGCCGCGTTGATCTTCTCTGCGCTGTCGAGGATCGAGCTCGTCGCCTCGATCCCTTCGGCTTTCATGGAACCCTGCCGCATCGCGATCCACAGCGGCATGCTGAAAAGCGTGCGGGAGACGTTGGCGACGTGGATCGTGTCGGCGGCGTGGGATGCGGTGACGAACGTGGAAAGCATGAGAGTGCACGCCAGCGCGCGCTGGAGCAGGGGAGATCGTAGCATCACGCAGGCTCCTCGGCAGTGCTACGAAGTAAGGTGGATCAGCGTAGCGTAACCCACCGTGTCGCGCACTCGGTTGAATATGGCGGAATACGCTTCGCTATTCCGCCCTACGATAAGGCGTTACTCCGCCTCCAACGGTGCCTTGAACTTCATGCCGGGGACGATAACGCCGCCGGCGGGGCGCTTGCCGAGCATGGCCTTGCCGTAGCGGTTCATGAAGGCCGACGACAGCGGGCGGCCGCCGGGGGTGGCCAGCCAGAGGCGCAGGAGGTGGCGCTTCTTCTCGGGCTCGGGGAAATCGACGTATTCGGTGCGCGAGTGCACGGTGACGTGGTTGTGCAGCAATTGGATGTCGCCCTGGCGGAAATCCATGCTGTAGCAATAGTCGCGCGCCATCTGCGTGAACATGTCGAGCGCTTCCAGCATTGCCGGCGAGTGCCGCGGCAGTTCCTCGAAGCGCTGGGCGGAACGGATGTAGCCACCCTGCCAGTTGCAGGTGAAGTAGCCCTGCTCGAAGCTGAAGACGGGGATCTGGTAGTAGGGCTGCGCGCCTTCGGGGATCTCGCCGCGGCGGTCACGCCAGATCGGTTTCGTCAATTCGGCGACGAGATCGGGCCGTGCCTTCAGCATCTCGTTGCAGATCTTGACGGTGCTGACGACGGTGCTCTCGCCGCCCGATTGCGAATGATGCAGGCAGAGCAGGCCGACGACATCGCAGCTATCGGAGTGGAAGGGCAGCTTGTCGTGGGTCTGGTAGCCGCGGTTCTTCGGATCGGCGAAGGATGTGTTGCCGAGATCCTTGACGTGTCCAAGAAGGTGGCCCTTGCCGTTTTGCGAGACGGGTTCGCCGAACCAGGTGCCGACGCCGAAGTAGGCGATGCCGCTCTGCTCGCGTGTGTAGCGATGCACCGGGACGCCTCGGATCAACGTGAGGCCGCGGCCTTCGATGACTTCTTCGCGCAGCTTGTCGAGCGTAGGGCCGAGCACTGGAAGCGCGAAGTCGGTGCGCTTCAGATCGAGAAGCGTGATACCTTTTCGCTCGACTTCGCCGACGGCGCGGTCGAGATCGGCGATTTCGGCGGCCGTCAGCTCGTGGGCCCAGCTCTTGTCGCGGGCAAGGTCGTCCTTGCTCCAGCCGGCGGGGTCGACGACGGGCTGCAGTGCGATGGCGGGTTTGCGGGCGGGGTTCATCTCATTCCTCCGGGCAGGCTGGTTCGTTGCGCGGGAGATTGCGGGCTCTCGCCGCTGGTGTCCAGATGCCTGAGGGCAAGATGGTGATGCCGGCCGTACATATGGGCAGCTATCTCGGGGCGGCGCCGCGACGGAGGCGGTCGTTGATCGCTTCGCCGATGCCCGTGTCGGGGATCGGCATGACGGCGATGGCCGTGGGATGGGCGGCGTCGAGGGCGCGAAGGGCTGCAAACAGGTTGGCGCCGGCTTCGACGAGATCGCCAGTCGGGCTGAGGTTGATGGTGGGGCCGGCGTGACGTGGCACGTCGGGGCCCAAAGCGAGGAGTGCTTCGCCGGGGCGTAAATCGGTTGCGTCGAGGCGGAGCGGTGCGCCGGGCGCGTAGTGGCTGGCGAGTTGGCCCGGCGCGATGGGGCGTTCGCCGGTGGCGGGATCGACGGCTTCGGCGGCGCGCCTGATCCTGGTGCCCAGCACGCGCTCGGTTGCTTCGAGGTCGAGTGCGCCGGCGCGGAGTTGGACGACATCGGGCTCGCTGGCGTCGAGGATGGTGGACTCGAGGCCGTGCGCGGTCGGGCCGCCGTCGAGGATGAATGCGGGTAGGTCACCGAGGTCGTCGTAGACGTGGCTCGCGAGCGTGGGGCTGACGTGGCCCGAGCGGTTGGCGGACGGCGCGGCGATGGGGATCGCGGCGGCGGCGAGGAGGGCCGAGGCGACGGGGTGAGCTGGCACGCGAACCGCCACTGTTTCCAAACCGACGGTGACGAAATCGGAGATCTTCCCCGTGGGGCGGCGGCGCAAGACGAGGGTGAGTGGGCCGGGCCAGAAGGCTTCGGCGAGCTTGTGCGCGTGGGGCGGAAAGTAGGCGATGCGCTCGGCGCTCGCGAGGTCGGCGACGTGCGCGATGAGCGGATTGAAGCGCGGCCGGCCCTTGGCCTCGAATACGCGGGCGACCGCGCGGGAGTTGGTCGCGTCCGCGCCCAGCCCGTAGACGGTTTCTGTGGGGAAGGCCACGAGTTCTCCCAGGCGCAGTGCCTCGGCTGCTGCGGCGATGTTCTCGGGCGTCGGCTTGACGAGGGGCATACGCAGGTTTGACCTTTGGACGGCTTTGCGCGGGCGTGAGCTTGGGCTTAGGGTGCCGCCGTCCCCGACGTTCGTTCGCGTGAAGCGCCAATTTTGGTCGGGGGGACGAAATCAACAGGTGACCGCCATGGCTTATACCGCTCCCGTAAACGACATGATGCTCGCGCTCAAGACCGCAGGCGATCTCGATGGGCTGATCGCTCGCGGAATATACGGCGGGCTCGATGCCGATACGGTCAGGGCCGTCATCGAGGAGGCGGGCCAGTTCGGGGCGGAAGTGCTCGCGCCTCTGAACGCCTCGGGCGACAAGGCGGGCTCC
>CAMDMH010000117.1 GCA_945901835.1 Devosia equisanguinis
CGTCCCCTCCCCATCAAGGGGAGGGGGGAAGGAAGTGCGGCTGGCTTATCTGCGCTGCTGTCTACTTCTTCGCCGGGTCGGGGGGCGTGAAGTCCGTGCGCGGGGTGTTGGCGGCTTTGATGAGGGAGGCGGCCGTCTCGCGGTCGGCCTTCACGAAGGCTGAGAACTCCGCGGGCGTCGTCGTCGAGGTGCGCACGACCTGCTTGTCGAGAAACTCCACGAACTTCGGCTCATTGAATAGCTTCACGAACTCCGCGTTGAGACGTGCGATCGCAGGCGCCGGAGTGCCGCGCGGGGCAGCGAGGCCCCACCAGCCCACGAATTTGAAATCGCCGAGGCCGGCCTCGACCATCGTCGGCACGTTCGGCAGCAGCTTGATGCGCTGGGGACTGTCGACCGCGACCAGCTTGAGCTTGCCGCCCTCCGCGAGCGCCAGGAAGTTGCCGACGCCCATCTTGCCGACCTGGATGTCGCCGGACGCGAGGCCCTGCGCAACCGGTCCGCCGCCGCGGAATGCGACGCCGGGAATTTTCGACTGCCACTGGTTGTTGAGCCAGGTCAGGAACAGGTCCGGCGCGGAGCCGCGGCCCAGCGTGCCGAAGTTGAACGCGTCGGGCTTGGCGGCGACGGCGGTTTTCAATTCGGCGACGGACGACACGCCAGAGCCGTTAGAGACGGCGAGGCCTTCGATGAGGAAGAAAAGGCGCGTGATCAGATCGAAATCCTTGTCGGCGTCGTAGGGCAGCTTGTTGAACAGGTGCGGATTGAACGACAGCGTGGAGTGATACACGACGCAGATCGTGTGGCCGTCAGCGGTTGCGCCGGCGCACGATTGGCCGGCCATGATGCCGCTCGCGCCGCCGTTGTTCTCGATCACGAGGGGCTGGCCGAGACGCGGTGCCAATTCGTTCGCGGCCGCGCGCATGATGACGTCGGTGACGCTGCCGGCAGCGATCGAGACGATCGTGCGGATGGGTTTCGACGGGTAGGTTTGTGCCGCGGCGGGCGCCGCAAGAGCAAGCGCGGCGATGGCCGTAGCCAAGCGAGTGAGACGCATGTGGTGTTCCTCCCGTTCTTCTTTTTTCGTAGGTCGGGTCAAGCTTAGCGCGACCCGACATTCCCGGCACACCGTAAATCGTCGGGTCGCGGCCAAGGGGCCTTTAACCGACCTACGTCAGAGCAAGCCCGCGAAGGCGTCGTCGATGTAGCGGCCGATCATCGCGTAGCTCTGGCGGGCGGCGGCGGCATCGTACTCGGCGATACCGGGCACCGGATTCTCCGGCTCGCAGAACGAATGCACGAGGCCGCCGAAGGTGAGCATCTGCCACTTCGCGCCGACTGCCTCCATTTCGGCCTCGACGGCATCGCGGTCGGCCTTCGGGACTACGGGGTCCTTCGAGCCGTGAACGATCAGCACGGGGCACTTGATCTGGCCTTTCGCGGTCGCGGGCATCGGCGTGATCAGGTCTGAGTGCAGCGCGATCACGGCGGCGACATCGGTACCGCTGCGCGCGAGTTCCAGCACGTTGCCGCCACCGAAGCAGAAGCCGACCGCGGCGCGTTTCGTGGCGTCGCCGATGCCACGTTTCGTCGCCTCGGCGGTGAGCGTGTCGAGGGCTGCGTTGATGCGGCGGCGGCGTTCGAGCGGGTCGTTGCGGACGGCATCGGCGAGTTGCATCGACTCCGGTGGGCCCGCGACGGTCTTGCCGTCACCGTACATATCCGCGACGAAGCCGACGAACTTGTCGCCGGCCATGCGCTCGGTGCGCTGGATCGCATCGGGCGTGACGCCGAGCCAGTTCGGCGACATCAACATGAGGGGACGTTTCGCTGTGATCTTGTCGTTCCAGACGAGCGCGCCGATGTAGCTGCGTCCATTGCAGGTGTAGGTGATGCGTTCGGTTGCCATGGCGTTTCCTATCCGAAACTCGAATCTCGAAGCTGGCGCATTGGCCAATTGGTGAAATAGCCAAATAGCTTTTCCCAATTGGCCAGTTGGCTACCTGCCCATTTCGCCCGACTAGTTCAACACTTCGCCGATAATCCCGGCGTCGTGGCCGGTGAAGAACATGCGGCCGCCCGAGGTCAAGCCGATGCAGCGTGCGCCCGAATTCGGGGTGGGGATGTCGTACTCCGCGATCATGCGGCCGGCGGAGTCCATGCGGCCGATCTTGTTGGCGAAGTTCTCGGTGAACCAGAGATCGCCGTCGGGCGTGGCGCAGACGCCGCGCAGGCTCGCGTCGGGCGTCGTCGCCTTGAATTCGGTGATGCTGCCGTCGCGATCGATGCGGCCGAGGCCGTTGTTGCTCGTCTGGACGAACCAGATCGAGCCATCGGGATGGGTGATCATCGCGCGGGGCTGACTGCCCTTGGTCGGGATCGGGAAGTTCGTGACCTTGCCGTCCGTCGTAATGCGCCCGACGTGATCGCCGTTGGCCTGGGAGAACCAGAGCGCGCCATCGCGAACCATGATCGAGAGCGGCTTGGAGCCCGGCGGGATGCCTTCGGAGAACTCGGTGATCTCACCTTTCTGCGTGATGCAGCCGATGCGGCTCGTCTCGGTCATCGAGAACCAGACGTTGCCGTCCGGGCCTAGCATCATGCCATCAGGGCCGGATTTCGGCGTGGGCAGTGCGAATTCGGTGACCTCGCCTTGCAACGTGATACGGCCGATCTGGTTGGCCTGCTTTTCTGCGAACCACAGCGCACTGTCCGCACCCGGGATGATGCCGATGGGCATGGCGTTCTTCGTCGGGAGCGCGAATTCGGTGAAGCTGTCGTCCGCGAGGTTCAGGCGGCCGATCTTCGATGAACCGCTTTCGCAGAACCACAGGTTTCCGTCCGGACCTTCCACGCAGATGTAGGGACGCGCGTCGGGCGTCGGGATCTTGTGAGCGCGGAACGTGACCATGCCTGTTCTCCAATGCCGCGCTCTTGCCGCCGCTAAGGCAACTGTATCGCGGTAGCAATCTCCGGTGCAATCGGTGCTTCAGATTTGCAGGCCAGACGCATCCTGAAATGCCAGCAGCCAAGGCACGGCTTCCAGTGCTGCAGCGAGGGCCTCGTGTTCATTGAAGAAGGCGCGCGCGACGAAGTGGCCGACAGGGAACCAACCTCGGCCGTCCTCGGGATCGCGGCGATATTCCTCGAAGCCGTAGGAGCCATCGGGCCGCCTGAAGACGTCGACGCAGCGGCATGCGCCGTGGTCGTTGATCGAGCGGAGCACCTTGTGGGCGTGGGCCATCAGACAATGGTTTCGAGCGCATGGAAGACGTCGGGTTACGCAGCGCTACTCACTGCTAACCCGACCTACGAGCGCATGCGCTTGGCGCCGTCCATCATCGCATCGATCAGGCCCTGGTAACCGGTGCAGCGGCAGATGTGGCCGCCGAGCACATCCTTCACCTGCTCGACGGTCGGATCGGGCACGCGCTTGAGGTAGTCGGTGAACGACATCAGAATGCCCGGCGTACAGAAGCCGCATTGCAGGGCGTGGTGATCGCGCAGCGCCTCCTGCAATGGGTTCAGCTTGCCATCGAGGCCGGTGAGGCTTTCGACGGTTTCGATAGAGCGGCCGTCGGCTGCCTGTGCGAGCGTGAGGCAGGCACGCGCGGCGACCCCGTCGATCAGCACGGTGCAGCAGCCGCAGACGCCGTGCTCGCAGCCGACGTGGGTTCCGGTCATGCCGATCTCGTGGCGGAGGAAGTCCGTCAGCAGCGTGCGGGATTCCGCTTCGCCGGTGGTCTTTTTCCCGTTCAGCGTGAGCGTCACGCGGGCCTTGGTGTCTTTGGCTACGCGGCGCATGAAATGGCCTCCTCGATCACGATGGGTCCCAACCGGCGCAGCAGATCACGGCGATAGCGCGCGGTGGCGTGGATGTCGTCGGAGCCTTCCAGCTCCCAGGCGAGCGTGCCCAGCGCGTCGGCGATGGCGCTCTTGCTCGATGCGTCGATGCGGGTCGCGACGGGGCGATCGGCGAGACCGCCGATGCCGAGGCGCACGCTGGTATCGGTCTCGGCGACGGCGGCGAGTGCCAGGATCGCAAAGTCGCCGTGACGGCGGGCGACCTCACGGAACGCTGCGCGCTTCAGGTTGGCGGCGACGGGGAAGCGGGCTGCCACCATCATCTCGTCGGGTTCGCGCGAGGTGGACAGCATCCCGGTCTGGAATTCCTCGGCCGCCACGACGCGTTCGCCGCGCTTCGACCGCAGGACGACCTCGCCGCCGAGCGTGGCGAGCGAGAGTGGAATTTCCGAAGACGGATCGGCGTGGGAAAGCGAGCCGCATACCGTGCCGCGATTGCGCGTCTGGAAGTGGCCGACCCACGGCAGCGCCTTCGCCAAGAGTGGCGACGCCTTGGCGAGATCGGGCCAGTTCATCAGTTCGTTCTGCGTGACCGAGGCGCCGATCTCGAGGAAGCCGCCCGCGACCTTGATGCCTTTGAACGCCGCGTGGCCGCCGATATCGACGATCACCTTGGGCTCGGCCATCCGAAGGTTGAGGATCGCCATCAGCGACTGGCCACCCGCCATGATGCGGGCGTCGTCGCCATACTGAGCGAGGATGTCGACGGCCTCTGCCACCGTGTCCGGGCGGACGTAGTCGAATGCGCGGGGTTTCATGTGCGGTCACCATTCCGAGCAATTCTTCCCCCCTCCCCTCGATGGGGAGGGGTCGGGGGTGGGGTGGAGAAAGATGTGACACGCTCGCGGACCCCCGCCGCAGTTCCCCCCACCCCTATCCCCTCCCCACGAGGGGGAGGGGGACAGGTGGTGGCGAGGGCGCGGTCATCGATACCAATCGACGGACGCATCATTTATCCCCCTTCTTGCCGCCCCAGAGGGAGCCGAGGCGTTTGGCGAGGCTCTTCTTTTCGGGGGTGCCGCCGAGTTTGCGGCCGAAGCTCGCGAAGAACTGGCCGATGACGATCTGGGCGGCGCCTTCGAGCATGCGGCCACCGACGGCTGCCGCTTTGCCGAACACCGAGACCTCGTAGTCGTAGTCGATGCGCGTGTCGGTGCCTTCCGGCACGAGCTTCAACAGGCCGGTGCCGGACGAGTTGCCGAGCGGGCCGGAGATCGAGCCGCCGAGGCGGCCGGACTGATTGGGCTTCAGGTCCGTCAGCTTCACCTGCGCCTTGAAGCGGCCGCGGATGATGCCGACGCCGAGCGAGACTTCCGCGCGGTAGTCGTTGGGGCCGACGACTTCGAGCGAGTGACAGCCGGGAATCACGGCCTTCAGGTTCTCGGGATCGAGCAGCGCCTCCCACACCTTCTCGGGCGGGGCTGCGACCTGGACGGAGCCCGAGCCCTTGATCTGACGCGCATCCTTCTGCTTCGTCCCTCCAGTACCTGACGAGGCGACGCCCTGGCGCGGGGCGATGTGGGCGGGGCGTGCGGGCTCTTCGCCTGCCATCATCGCGTTGATGCGGGCGGGCGTGGCCGGAAGCTGCACGTTCTCGACGCCCAGCGCGTCCGCGATCGCGTTGGCGATGCACGCGGGCGTCGACATGCAGTTGCCTTCGGCGAGGCCTTTGGCGCCGAGCGGGGTGAACGGTGACGGGCTCTCGATGTGCATCATCTCGAACTCGGGCAGTTCGGTCGCGGTCGGGATGACGTAGTCGGCGAACGTCCCGGTGAGGAACGAGCCGCCGTCGTCATAGACGAACTCCTCGTAGAGCGCGGTGGCGAGGCCCTGCACGAACGCGCCGCGGATCTGGCCTTCCGCGATCAGCGGATTAAGCAGCCGTCCCGCATCGTGCATCGAGACGTACTTCTCGACCTTCACCTCGCAGGTGATGGGATCGATCTCGACGCCGCACATGTCGAATACGAAGCCGTAGGTCAGCGAGGTGTTGATGCGGTCGTCGTGCGACGGCGGGGTGAGTTCAGGCGGCGCCCACACGGCTGTCTCGCGCAAGGCGGGGTCCATGCCGTCGGGCAGCATGATCGGCGACCAGTGCGCGGTGCCGGCGACGCGGCCGAAGGCCATGGCGTTGTCGGGGTTCGACTTGGAGCGGACCTTACCCTTCACGAACTCGATGTCGGTGTGCAGCACGTTGAGCTGCTTGGCTGCGATGCGCGCGAGCTTGGCACGAATGCGCTGCGCGGCGATGTGAGCTGCCACCGCGGTGCCCGGCGTGAAGCGGCACGAGTAGGTGCCGGCCGCGATCGACCAATCGGAGTTCGCCGTGTCGAGTTCGAGATTGACCTGGATGTCCTCGATGCGGAGGCCCAATTGCTCGGCGACGATCTGCGCGAGCACGGTCTCATGGCCCTGGCCGCAGACGACGCAATCGGCCGTTACGGACACCGCGCCCAGCGCATCGACACGAACGCTGGCGAGCGAGACCGCGCCATTCTTCGGGCCGACTTTCTCGCGGGCTTCGGGCGACAGCAGCGTCGAGAGATAACCCATGTTCGACATGGCCGGTTCGACGACAGCGGCGAAGCCGATACCGTAATACTTGCCGGCCTTGCGAGCTTCGTCGCGCCGCTTCATCAGGGCTTCGAGACGACCACCGCCGGTCGCCAACTCGACGCAGCGGGGATAGTCGCCGCTGTCGAACAAGGAGCCTGCCGCAGTCTTGTAGGGGAACGAGCCCGAGGGGATCAGGTTGCGCTTGATGACCTCGAGATGATCGAGGCCCATTTCGCGCGCGATCTTCTGCACGAGGCGTTCGAGCGTCAGGTACATCTGCGGACCGCCGAAGCCACGGATCAGCGCGGACGGCATCTTGTTGGTCATCACCACGCGGCTGACGACGCTCAAATTCTGGATCGCGTAGGCGCCGGTCAGCGCGCCGTGCATGCGATAGAGCGGACCCGGCATCGGCGCCCGCAGGAACGCGCCGTAGTCCTCGATCTGGTCGAGCTTGAGCGCGGTGATGCGGCCGTCCTTGTCGACGGCGGCTTCAACCTCGGTGATGCGGTTGGGGCCGGAACTCGCGGCGACGAGGTGCTCCAGGCGATCCTCGACCCACTTCACGGGCCGGCCGACGATCTTGGACGCGAGGCCGCACAGCACCATGAACGGGAAGACGCTGAGTTTGATACCGAAGCTGCCGCCGCTGTCTGCGGGCGTCTTGATGCGGAAGCGGGTGCCGGGCACGCGGCAGGCGCGCGCCATCACGGGCTGGGTGGAGAACGGGCCCTGGAAGTTCGCCAGCACCTCGTAGCTGTCGTAGGCAGGGCGATATTCCGAGACGACGACGAAGCACTCCATCGGCATGAACGACTGGCGCGGGAACTCGCTCGTCATCTTGACGACCTTGTGCGCGGCTTTGAACGCCGCGTCGGGATCGCCGTAGGTGAAGGCGCGGGTGTGCACCTCGTTCGACTTGGCGCTTTCGTGCACGAGGGCTGATGTCTTCTCGCGGGCGGCGCGCAGGTCGATCACGGCGGGGAGCTGCGTATATTCGATCTCGACGGCCTCGCCCGCGTCCTCGGCAATGTAGCGCGTCTCGGCGAGAACGAGCGCGACGGGCTCGCCGACGTAGCGCACGCGGTCGACGGCGAGCGACCACTGGGGGACGTCGGCTTTCACGGCGACGAGGAAGGGGTCGGAGATCTTACGGATGTCCTCGCCGGTAATGACGGCGGCGACACCTGGGATCTCGAGCGCTGCACGCGCGTCGATCCTGCCGATCATGGCGTGAGCGTGCGGCGAGCGGATCACGTGCGCCTGCAGCGTGCGCTTGGGCTCGGCGATGTCGTCGGCGTATCGGCCGCGACCGGAGAGCAGGGCTGCGTCTTCCTTTCGGACGAGCGGCTTGCCAAGCACTTCCATGGGTCAGTCTCCACTAGTTCGAGGCCGTTCGCGGTTCGCGCCAGTTGCCCGGCAGCGGCTGCGACGCGGCCCCGCTCGTTCTCATGCCGCACACCTGATGAGGGGCACCTTACGAGCGCAATGCGCGCGAGTGTCGCGCCGCGCATCGAAGGTGGGGGGACGCTAGCCCGCGTTTCTCACCCTATGCCACGGTGCAGTGCGAGACGCAAACTCGAGGCGTATGAATCGTAGTCGTCCGACGTTCGGTCAACCACCATCGTTGCCGCCGTTTTGGGCGGAGCGTACAGGCGCTTTGCTGATCCTCTTTC
>CAMDMH010000118.1 GCA_945901835.1 Devosia equisanguinis
CCCCCGCTGCGCCTCGGAATCGGAATGTCCTTGTGGCCATTGAATAGCTCGATCGTCGTCCCCTTTGGGTCGACGAGCACGGCTGCCTCAGCGACGAACGGGCTCGGGTCGCTCTTGCGCTGGCACGTGATGCTGGCCTTCTTCAATTCGTCAGCCGTGCGAGAGAAATCGAACTCCGGCGCGACTTGGAATGCCACGCTGAGACAGTGGTTCGACGAGCCCGCGACGAAGCTGATCACCTCCTGGCCGGAGGGGCCTCCGAAGAACGCTTGCTTCGGCGACTTGTCGAGAACGACGAGACCAAGGACGTTCGCATAATAGTCGACCTGCCGCGCGAGATCCGGCGTCTCGAACACGGTGTGGCTGATCCGGGTCGTGCGTATCATAGAGATCTCCTGACAACGGCGCCCAGGCCGGCAAAGCGTGCGCGCGGGATACTAGGGGCCCGGCGGGCGACCGACAACGACGGGCAAGATTGACAAATGTCAAATTCCGGCAGCCCAATGTCCCCCGCACAGTTTCCGGGAGGAATGCATGATGCGGCCAATTGGGAAGTTTCTGCGCGTTTGCTCCGCGCTCTCGGCGTTCCTCGCTGTGACATCGGCCGACTTGGTCCATGCGCAAGTCGATCGCTTCCCCTCTCGCACCATCACGATCATCGTGCCATTCGCGCCGGGCGGCGCGACCGATATCGTGGCCCGGCTGCTGGGACAGCGCGTCAGTGAGGATCTCGGCCAGTCTGTCGTTGTCGACAATCGCTCTGGCGGCGCGGGCAACACGGGGACGCTGGCTGCGGTCAAATCCGCGCCGGACGGGCACACGCTTGTGCTGGCGACCACAACCCAGCTGGTCAATCAGTATCTGATCAAGAGCACGCCCTTCGATATCTTCACGGACCTCGCCGCCGTCGCTCTTATCGCGGATGCGCCTGAAATCCTCGCCATCAGCGCGCGTATTCCCGCAAAGTCGCTTGCGGAGTTCATGGTGCTGGCGCGCGCTGATACGGGAGGCTTCAACTACGGCTCGGCGGGGCTAGGCTCCGTTCCTCATCTCGGCGGCGAGATCCTTGCGCGCGCCATCAAGGCGAAGATGGTCCACGTGCCGTTCAGGGGCTCGGCGGACGCAGTCAAGGAGGTCGGCGCGGGCAACATTCACTTTACGCTGGCGACCAGGGCGAGCGTCAACTCGTTCGTGGAGGCAGGACTCGTCCGGATGATCGCGATCGCCGCCCCGCGACGCCTCAGCACATTGCCCGACCTGCCGACCACCGCAGAGGCCGGATTGCCAGGCGTGGAGCTGTCGAACTGGTTCGGCATCATGGCGCCGCGCGGCGTCAACCCGCAGATCGTCGCCGTGCTCAATCGCGCTTTCAACAAGGCTTTGACCGAGCCTTCCGTCGAGAAGAATCTGACATCGCAGGGCATCGAGCCCGTCAAGGAGACGCCGGAATACTTCACGAAACGCCTCGTCGAGGACGGCAAGGCCTACAAGGCGTTGATCGCCGATCTAGGCTTGCAATCCAATTGAGGAAGCAGCGCCGCGCCGCCGCGGTCCGCGATTAGCGGCGTGCACAAATATCAATGAAGCGCTCACGGGTAACAATGACGGCCCTCAGCCAGACTTGGCGGTCTCTGCGTCACAGCGTCGGGGACGCATGTGTTGGTCCCCGCGCACAATTTCGTCAGGCCATAAGCTGCCCTGGTCAGAACGGTATCTGATCGTAATCGCTAGGGGGCGGGATGGGGGCGGGATGGGAGCGAGATCGAATCGACGCGCATGGTCCCGGCGCCTCTCCATGCGTCGTAGAAGTTCTGCCACGTCGGACCGGCCGGCGGCGTCAAGGCGATCGAACAGATGCGATGAGGCCGGAAGTGGCTTGGCGCTCGACACCGATGAGCGAAACTCCATCAGTGGCACCGCCCGAACCACCATGAGGCGCCCATCAGTGCCCCCCAAAGTCACCAGGTCAGACTTCCCGGCAGCACACGCCGCGTCGAATTCCTCGCCGGTTGGCATCACGATTGGGGTTTGTAGTGAAATCTTCATGTGGTGTCCTCATGTTGATCGGGGTCCTAACGCACCCCACCGAAGCAGGACGGCGAGAGCTTCATCCAAGCCCCGCGCCGTCTCGACAATCGCGCCGGCCGCGCGCAGCTCGTCATGCATGGCTCGTTGCGCTGGGCTGACGCGCCCGCCGCGCTCGCGCTTCAACTCGAGCCCGTGCAATCGCCCGTCGATTACGCAAAGCACGTCCGGGACGCCCGGCTTGGTGCCCATGCGTTTCAGCTTCGCGCCGATCGCGGGGTCGCGGTGCTCGCCGTTCGGGGTGTGCCACCAGGGAACGCCACACCGGCCGCGCATCCGCAGGTGCTGGGCAAAGGCTTCGTGAATTTCACTTTCGGTCGGCTGTGGGAGACGAGGGGCGCGCGGTCGTCGTTTCCGCTGAACGGGCTGCGCATCCACCGTCAGCGATTGCCGCGCTAGATGCTCCGCAAGCTGGGCCCCGCTCCACCGGATCACGCCGCCCTGGGCTTTTCGATGATATCGTAGCCAATCCGCGTAACGACGAACCCGCCAGCGTGCGCATCGAGCCTCAGGTCGGCGACGGTCGGCTTGCCCATTACGTCGTGATCTTTCAGCTTGTCGATATGAAGCCGCGTGGGCCCAGTGAGGCCGGGCCGCCAAACGCACCAACCTATGTCGGCCTTGTTGCCAAAGTGCGCGGTGTCAGCCGCGTCGTTGAGTGTCAAGAGGCCTGTGCCCGACAGCCGCTTTTCGACGCCATCCTTGGGCGGATGGGCGCACACGATCATCAGCAAGTTGTAATCGTCGGCGAGCTGCTTCAGCCGCATGATGAACCGGCCCATGTAGTCGGTCTTGCTCTCGCCGCGTGGCACAACGTGATCGACTTCATTGATCGGATCGACGCACACGGCGCGCAGGCCATGCCGTTTGACGGCAGTTTCGATCAGGTGCAGCAGCCGATCGGCATCCAGCAGCGTGTTTCGCTTGCGGCGCAGGAACACAGCGCAGCGTTCCAATTCGTCGTCGGCATGCGCGATTTGCGATGGGCTGGCATCGTGGACGGGGAAGCCGAGCAGTAGGCGTCGGAAGTCTTCCTGATAACGAGGTTTGACCTTCTCCTCGAAACTGGTGAGCAGGAACTTCAAGCCGTGAAGCCGCCACAGGTTGGTCAGGAGTTGCCGGATCAGGATCGACTTTCCGGAGCCGTAGGGGCCGATCACGGGCATGAAGGCTGGTGTGATCAAGCGTAGGCCGTGCCGATCGAGGCCATCGATTCCTGTGGTGTAAGTCTTCTGTGGTCCTGGATCCGGAATGTCCTTGAGTGTCGAGATCTCGTCAGACCAGAGCGGCCGTGCTCGTGCCAGGATATCCGCTGCGCTGTCGCGATCCGTCCATTCGGTAGTGCTGCACCGCTCGTCGCCAAGCCTAACTGCAAGATCATCCCGAAGGGCCTCGCAGCCTGGTGGCAGAGCAATGACGACGCGCAAAAAGATGTCCACCTCCGGCCGGACTTCATCGCGTCGCATGAGGGCCTCAACTCCTGCAGCGGGGGCGATGACGAAAGTCGATTGCGCTCCGGCTTCCTTAGCCAGTTCGGCATGGCGAGAACTGGCGACGAGAACGATGGTGCGGTCGATACGAGTGCTCATGACATTTCCTCCACGAGGAGAAGTTCGGCGACGCTGCGCATGAATGCGAGACCGGCAAGTCCTGTCTCGTCGGCACCGGAGGCAATTCGGAACAGCCAATGGACGGTGGCCGGCTGGAGCGGCGGTTCATCCCACGTCAGGCACGGTGCGCTGAGGATCGCTAGGGCCAAGTCTGGTGGGGCGTTGCCGGCGAGGGCAGAAGCGAGAAGGGTTGAGACGGAAATGGGCGTGCTCATGTGCGCCCTCCGCTATAGCGCGAGAACGATGTCTCGCCGTCGCCGAAGTCGAGGAGTTGCAATCGCGGCTTGGTGGCATTCGAATAGCCGCCGTCATGCAGGTTGCCGAAGCTCGTTGGCTGGCAGATGAAGTTGAGACTCGCTGTGAAAGCGTGCTGCGTCTTGCCCAATAAAAACGGGGACCGCTCGATTTCCCCTAGCGCCTTGAGCCAGCCCTCGAGGCCGTAGTCGTCAAGCCTCGCCTTGATCTTCCGGACGCGATCCGTCGTCAGCTTCTTGGCTACGGCAAGGCCAAGTCGAGCAGCGGTCGCGTTGTAAGCGTCGAAGGCATCACGAACTTCGCTCGGCCCTTCATTGGAAGGGGTAAGGGGTTCTTTATTGAATGAGAATGAGGGTGAGAATGAGTGCATTGTGGCGGTGTTGATTTCGCATGGATTTTCGCAATCACTAAGAGAAAGATTGCCCGGACTTCCGGCCGAAGTCGGCCCTACTTCGGCCCGATCTTCCAATCCGGTGATCTCCGCGATGACCTTCGCTTTGCGCGTAGCAGCGCCATTTCGACCGATTTGGGAGCGGGCCTCGCGACGCGTTTTAGCAGCCTCCAGATCGCGCAGCACACCGCGGTGAACGATGTTGCCGTCAAGGATCTCGATCTTGTTCTCGTCGAGCAGGAACTGCTTCAACCGACGGTAAGCGCGCGGATCGACGTGCAGCCGGCGCGCGTTGCGAGCGTCATCGTCGGGTAGGTACCCGTTAGCCTCATAGAGACTTCGATGTAGCCGCAGAGCGAACCCCTCTTGTTCGAGGGTGAAGCCGGCGGTGCCGTGGGCCCAGTCGCCCAGCGACATGTGCATGAAGTGGACGGGTCGCTCAGCTGCCATCACCGCATCCCTTTGCCGGTGACGACGGCAGCGGACGCGAAACACGGTTCAGATGCTCATACAGAGCGGGGAGAAGAGCAGATTCAGGCTGACTATTCATTGGGTCGACTCTCGGTCGACGTCCCGGCGGACTAGAAATCTTCCGCGAAACATGGCACAAGGGGCTGTCGGATCGTTGGCTGCGGTTCGGCGTGAGATTGTGCGAGGGGCTGCCTGGCGGGCGGCCCTTCGTCGTTTCAGGGAGCATGATCGCCGCGCCTCCCTCGATAAGGTTTTGCCAGCCGGCGCGCCTGCCGAGCCTCTACTGATCGTTTGGCGAGCGCCCTGGCATCGATCGGTGGCGGGTTCGACGCGGCGATCATCTCAGATGCAACGCGCGCCACGTCCTCTCCGGATACGGCAGTCTTCGAGCCAATTCGCACCAGCGAGACGTTGTGCGCTCGAATAAGCTCGTAGAACTTGGTAGTGCCGATGTTACCCCACTCTGCTTGAGCCCGGCTCTTGTCACACAGGAGAGGTAGGGATGCAGAGGATGGCGCGGCGGACGAGTTAGGGCATCCACTCATGGTGCGTGATCCCCGCGGCTGCCGGGATTTAATATTCTGCCGCTATTCACCCGGCGACGCGAAAGCCACTGCACGGCGTCTTCGTGCAGTACAAGTCGACGGCGGCGCACGAGCAATGAAGGAAGCTCGTGGTTCCGGATGGCCATCCTGACGTCGGATTCTGACAAATCGGAGAGCGCCGCAAGACGCCCTACAGTGTGCGCAATCGGAACTGCCGCAAAGGTCGTTCGCTCTTCAGTAAGCGCCTGACGGCGCGCGACACATGCCTCAGTGAAGGTAAGAAACTTGGACATCGCCATCGGCTCCTATTGAGGTGCGATGGCTCGGATAAATAAGCAGAGAGATCGCCGATGTAAAAGGACAATAGCGATTGAATTGAAGGTGTTTTAGTTCGCAAAATCAATTGATTGGCAGCGGGCAGCGTACCTTAATGTCCATTCCTCCGGCCCCGCCTCATTCTGTTCACTAACTTACGTTGAGCATCGTACGACGCCGGGAAGAGCCCTCGAATGTCAGCAGGCAGACCGCTACGAACAGCATTGAAGAACGACTTCCGATTGATCGGCGTGTTCAAGGCGTGCTCTAGCCACTCTACCACTTCTTCCAAACGAAAGGCCATTTCGGAAACCGCCGCTTTGCTGGAAGCTCGGCGCGCTCGCGTCTTGCGGGATCGAAGGGCGTTGTCCCGCAGCTCCCTTGCGGCATCGGAAAGTTTCGGAAGCAGCATAACGATGTTCAGGGGGGCAACATTGGCGTGCCCACCAATGTCTGTCGGTAATCGTTCCCGGATGAGCGCTTCAAGGTAGTCCTGGATGTCGAACGGTAAAGAGAGCACGGTGCTCCAAAGCTTATCGGATAGCTTCACAACATCGTTGAGTGCTTCCATATGGCTGTCTTCGAGCGCGCCATCGACTTGGCCAATGAGGTGTCCAGTACGCGTGCTCCAAATTAGAAGACACAATCTGCTCTGAAGCCACAGATAGATATTTGACGGTAGCTCGGCGGGAAGGACGGCTTTGATAGCTTGCCACGCTTCTTGCGACAGCTCGTCTAACGAGGGGATGTCTCCCATGTTACATGATGTCGTTTCATCTGGGGCTTCGATAGTCTTCATGCCTCGATAGCCCTCAATGGCACAACATTACTTGCCCCTTCGCAGTAGTCCGCCCACGCCTGCATAAGCTGTCGACGCTTCTCGATCGCATCGCTTCGGCGATAGGCGCGCTCCACTTCGCTCCCGACCTGATGCGCAAGAGCTTCCTCCACAACCTCACGCGGGAACGTGGTGCAGTCGCCGGCCCAATCGCGGAAGGTGCTGCGAAATCCGTGCACCGTCACGGGCAGCTTCATGCGGCGCAGCAGCATCTCCAGCGCCATTACGGAAAGAGGCTTGTCTACCTTCGTGCCGGGAAACACGTAGCTCTCTGGCCCTGCCTTCAAGGGCTCAAGTTGGCGCAGAATAGCAATGCAGCGATCCGTGAGCGGCACGCGGTGCGCCTTGTTGGCCTTCATGCGCTCGCGTGGGATCACCCAAAGCTTGGCGTCGAAATCTATCTCTGACCAGCGCGCGCCCATCGCCTCGCCGGACCGGGCTGCAGTCAGCACTGCGAACTCCAGGCACATCGCGGCCATTGCTTCGCGTTCGCGCAGTTGGGCGATGAATGTAGCGATTTCCCGATAGGGTAGGGCCGCGTGGTGCCCCCGCTGGAGCTTTTGGCGCTTTGCCAACAAGTGGCTCAAGTGCCCCCTCCACCGGGCAGGATTTGCGCGGTCCTTTGAGATCAAGCCGCGGGCGCGAGCCGCGTCGAGCACAGCCTCGATCCGGCCGCGCGTACGGCTCGCGGTTTCAGCCTTGGCGGTCCAGATCGGTTGCAGGATCGAAAGCACGTCGTCGGTGTCAATCGTCTCGACGGGCTTGCTCCAAATCGGGTCGCAATAGTGCTCAAGGCTGGTCAGCCATTGCGTCTCGAATTTCTTGTTCTTCCAACTACCCTTGCGTGCCTCGTGTAGCTGCTTTGCGATCTCGCCAAACGAACGGCCCGCGGACTGCTTGCGTTGGTCTGCGCGGCGGACCTCGATCGGGTTCAGGTTCTTCACGAGCATTGCTCGATATTCGCCTGCCAATTGGCGCGCCTCGGCGAGGCTAACTGCCTGCAATGAACCCAGACCCATCTCTTTCAGCTTGCCGTTCCATCGGAAGATGAAAGCCCATCGCTTGGCCGGCTTGGTCCCAGGCTCGGCATTTTCGCGGATGGGATCGACGATAAGGAAGAGGTTGCCGCCGTCGCCATGCCGGCCGGGCTTGGCCATCGACTTCACAGTGCGGTCGGAGAGTCGATTGATCGAACGAGCCATGAACGGTTTCCCCATCGCCCCGTGGCTACCCCAACGGGCACCCCAACAAGATACACGGTTTGTTCCGAACGCAGGTGAATGGTGGCGCGATGTCCACAGCAAAGAAACCGCTATTTACTTGGGTTTTAGCGAACGATTGGGAACGGTAGCGAAGGGGAGTATGGCGCATGCCGGGTGCGCCACTATTCATTAACAAAAACAGCATATTAGGTTAATGTTTGATCTGGCATTGTTGTGTGGGACAGTGCGGGAACAAGCTGGAAACTGGCGAGAACGGCCGGCGGAAGCTGGGAACAAGATGGGAATGGATCAGCGTGATCTTGCGACGCCCCATTTTATGAC
>CAMDMH010000119.1 GCA_945901835.1 Devosia equisanguinis
GCGTCTTGCCTGTGTTCATGGCTCCCTCCCCGGAAAATTCCGGGGAAGGATGCCTTGGGCCACTTCAAATCGACACCACGCCCAGACAGTTCACCAACCCTTATAAATCGGGCGCATCCACGCTATGCTTGCCGCCGTCAACCGGAAACGAGTGGGTTGAGCCGGGTTTCGATGCCTCTTTTCCTTGTTGTTTTGTATCGTGTTAGAGCCTCCTTGCCGGTTGGCGTATGATTAACCAATTTGCGCGATGATGCGGTCGAGCCTGTCCCGTCTCACCACATCGAGTTTGCGTAGATGCCGTTGCCTTCTCAAGCCCTCGCGACCGCCAAGCCCAGCAACTTCACCGGCGCTGGACCAGGCTTTGCCGCACCGATCGAGCTTCTGACCAGCCTGTTGCTGGACCAGGTCCGGCTCGCCGTCATCTATGGCGGCGACAAATCGGTCGACGGCGCGGTGATCAGGGGAACCAAAAACCCCCGGTCGTGAAAAAGCTACGAGTCGGTCGCGAAGGATATCGCCCAGGCGATGCGCCGTCTCGGCTGCCGGAACGTCGTGGTGCTGCCCGACGATATGCGCCTGCCGCAGCGTCTCAAGGACGAGCGCATCCATCTGGCGTGGCTCAACACGGGGGGCGTACAGGGGCACAACGCCATCTCGCACGCGGCTTCGATGCTGGAAATGCTCGGCATCCCCTATATCGGACACGATCCGCTCACAGCCGCAGCGCTCGACAACAAATTCTTCTTCAAGCGTCAGCTCCAGGCCATGGGGCTTCCCACGGCGCCGTTCGTGGTGTGCGGCGGCCGCGGCCACCTGGCCAATCCGCTGAGCGATCCGCGCTTCGGCGAACTCCTTTCGCAAGCGACGGCCGGTTTCATCGTGAAGCCGATCACGGGCCGGGCTTCCCTTCACGTGCATCACGTCGAGCGGCCCGAGGATCTGGCCGATGTCGTCGCCGAGGTTTATCGGGTCACGCAGAACCCCGTGCTGGTCGAAACCTTCCTGCCGGGCCGCGAATACTGCGTTGCCGTGATGGGGTCGCTGATCTCCCGGCGCGGACGGATCGAGCGGCTGTCGGGCCCCTTCACGTTCGCCGCCGTCGAGCGCGTGCTCGAAAGCGACGAACGCATCTTCACCTCGATGGATACCAAGCCGATCACGAGAGAACGGATGCGGTCGCTCGACCCGCGCAAAGAAGCCTATGTCATCGACACCCTCGACGAACTGGCCGCGCGTCTCTACCGCGAATTCCCGCTCGAAACCCTGGTCCGCCTGGACGTCAGGGCTGACGCGAGCGGCCGGCTCAATGTTCTCGAAGCCAACCCGAAGCCGGACCTCAAGGCGGCCGAGAACGGCGCGATCAGCCTGATCGGCGCTGGCATCGAACGCTACGGAATGACCTACGACGACCTCATTCTTTCGATCTTCGCCAATCGTGCGGCTGCCTTCCTGGACGAACAGGCCGGCATCTCCGACGCGATCGAGCGGCTGATCGATCGATGACCCCGCGGGAACAAGGAACCACGACCGTGGACACCATCAAAACCCTTTCCCAACGTATCGCCGACGCCTTGACGATGTTCACGGTATCGGTGATCTGTCTCGTGCTTCTCCTGTTCGTCGCGCACGGAACGGTCACGAAGACCTACGAGCAGCTCATCACCGAGAAGCTGCTCGCACAGGGCCAACTCGTGCAGAGCTCGCTCGAGAGCTTCATCAGACCGGGTCTTCCTCTTCGCCAATACGTCGGCTTCCAGCAGCTCACCGACACGATGGTGAAGAACGACGAGATGCTGGACTCGATGGCGGTCTACGATCGCGACGGCGAAGCCATCTTCATGACGACGGAATCGCGCACGCGCGCGCTGCCGCTGACGGACGAGCATTCGCTGCAGAACGATCTCGCCACCGTGCGAAGCAATGCCAGCCTTCTCCAGGTCGTACTGCCCCTGCGCAACAAGTTCGAGCGTGTCGGCGATCTTGTCGTTTCCGTCAATCGCACGCTAATAACGCAGAAGGTCGACAGTTATTTCTACGCGCCGGTCTATGTGGCGCTTATTGCGGCCTTGGGCTTCGGCATCATCATGGCGACCCGCTGGGTCGGCGGAATCGGTCAAGGATCGCGCCGCGTCGCCTTCGCCTTCGCCGCGACCTATCTCTGTGTCGCAGCCACCATCGCCCTGACGATGGTCAGCGTGTTCTCGGTCGGCGCCCAATCCAAGGGGCGCGCACTCGCTGACTCGCTGAGCCAGCGCCTCGACGACATCGTGAACTTCGGCCTGCAGCTCGATCAGGTCGAAGGGCTCGACGAAGTGCTAACCGAGTACCGCCGCCTCAACCCCGACGTGATCGCGGCCGGCGTCACCGTCAACGGCCGGATCGTCGTCCATTCGGATCCCTCCCTGATCGGGCGCTACTGGACGACCGATCCGGCGAACCACGAGTACAAATCCGATCTCGCGCCGCCCAATCATCCGCGCGCGTCGAGCGTCGTTCTCGCTGTGCCGAAAGCGATCGTCTACTGGCAGGTGCTGCGCAGCGTGAAGAACTTCGCGGCTCTGTTCGTCGCGTCGAGCCTGTTCGCCTTCCTGTTCATGCAGGTGGCCCAAGCGATCCAACAGGCGATGCGCAACAGCGAAGCACGCAAGGCTTCCTGGCAGCAGATCGCCGCGCTCGATCTCGTCAAGCCGATATTCTTCCTCGCCGTATTCGTCGATCATCTCGCCTATGCATTCCTGCCGCAGTTCGTGAACGAAATCGCGCAGAGGCAGGCACTGCCCGCCAACTACGTAGCGATGCCGTTCATGGCGTACTACCTGTGCTTCGCGCTCGCGCTGATGCCGGCGGGACGGTACGAACTGCGCTTCGGCTCCCGTCCCCTCATCATCGTTGGCCTGATGCTCACGGCCTGCGGCTTCCTGATGATGGCGGTCGTGCCGACGTTCGAGTTCGTCGTGCTCGCTCGGTCCATCACCGGCGTCGGCCAAGGCATGCTGTTCATCGGCATCCAGTCGTTCGTGTTGGCCAATTCGGTTCGCGAACATCGCACCAAGGCCAATACGATCATCGTTTTCGGCTTCCAGGCCGGCATGATCTCCGGCATGGCCATCGGATCGCTGCTCGTCGGCCAGATCGCGCCGGTCGGCATGTTCCTACTCGGTTTCCTGATCGCGGGTATAGTCGTCTCTTATTCGCTGCTCGTGCTGCCCAGCAATGGCGAGCACGTCGGGAATACCAGCAAGCAGGTCAGCGCAGGCGAGATCTGGCGTGAAATCGGCGCCATGATGCGTGATGCCAAGTTCCGTCGCTCGATCCTGCTGATCGGCATTCCGGCGAAGGCCGTGCTGACCGGCGTCGTATTGTTCGCCATGCCGCTCATCCTTCACTCCCGCGGCTTCGCGCAGGAGGACATCGGGCAGATCACGATGATCTATGCCGCCGCCGTCATCGTCTCGAGCATGTGGGCTGCAAGAATCGCCGATGCCTCATCCAACACCGGTATCATCCTGGCCTGGGGCGCGATCCTGACGGCCTGCGGGCTGGCGACGATCGCGGCGTGCGGCTGGTCCCCGATCGCGGCCGCGGCACAGGCGCAGGCCGTTACCACGCTGCTGACAGTGATCGGCATCTGCGTGATCGGTGTGGCGCACGGCCTGATCAACGCTCCCGTCGTCACGCATGTGATGCAAACGGCCGTCGCTGAACGCAGCGGCAGCAGCCAGGTGGGCGCGGGATACCGGTTCATGGAGCGGGCCGGGCATACGCTCGGGCCTATCATCATGGGCCAGTTGTTCTTCCAGGTCGGCATTTCCTATGTCGCATTCGCCTGGGTTGCGCTGGCGATCCTGGCCCTCGGCATCCTGTTCCTCATCAGCTCGCGCAACGAGCAATCGCAGAATTCCATCCGCCCGGAGTATGCTTGATGTTCCGCTACAAGTTCGCAGGCAACGTCGTCTCGGCGCTTGTCGCGCTGGTGATCACGTTGACGGCTGCCGTCGTTCCCAGTGTGCCGGCCCATGCCACCGTAACGGTGACCGACTGGTTCCGCATCGGCAAGGACGCCGTCAAGGAATGGGATAGCGTCGTTCAACCGGGGGACAGCAATATCGTGCGCGTGAAGCCGAAGCGGTTCGCTTCCTCGCAGCCGTTGCGCCGCATCATCGTTCTCTATCCGCGCCGTTCGTCCGCTTACGACACCGCGATCACGACGTTCCTCAACGTGATCCAGGACAAGCGGCTCAACGCCGAGCTGACGGTCATCAACTTCCAGACCGATGATGCGCGTGGCAAGGCGGCCCTCGAGTTCGCAGAGAACAGCAACTTCGATCTGATCTTGTCGATGGGCTCGGAATCTACGGCCTGGCTGTGGACGAACTATCGCGGCGGAAAACTTCCCGTCGTCACCGTGTGCTCGAAGGATCCCGTCCTGCTGGGCCAGTCGGCCGGTTACGACGTGGGCAGCAACACCAACTTCGCATTCACGTCGCTCAACATGCCGATCGATGCGTAGATGTCCTATGTGTTGCGGCTCCGGCCTCAGCTCAAGAACCTCGCCATCCTCGTCGATGCCAACAACGTCAGCGCAGTCCAGACCCAGGCGATTCCAGCGAAAGAGTATCTGAAGGCGCGCGGCATCCGGGTGCTGGACGTCGCCGTCAAGACGCCCTCGAAGGTCAAGGAAGAGCTCGCCGTCCAGGTGCGCGACGCGGTCAACACGATGCGCAAGAACGACGTCGACCTTGCCAACAGCCTGTTCTGGATCACCGGCTCCACGCTGCTGTTCGGCGAGATCGGCACCATCAATCAGCATTCGTTCCGCGTACCCGTGCTCAGCACCGTGACTGACGTCGTGCAGGAAGGCGAAAACAGCGCGGTGCTGTCGGTCGGCATCAGCTTTGAAAGCAATGCTCACCAAGCCGCGATCTATGCCGCCGACGTGCTCGAGGGGCGCCGCACTGCCGGATCGTTGCCGGTCGGCGTCGTGACACCGCCGGACGTCGCCATCAGTTTCCGAAAGGCGCGAGATCGGCATGCGCATCCCGTTCTCCTTGTTCGAAAGTGCGACGACGATTTTCGACAACGAGGGCCGGCTCGTCCGTTCCAGCGGGACTATACCCGTTTTGAATTCCGGGGCGGCTGCTGGTTCAGCGACAGGTTCAGCCATTGGGACGGCAGGGGCTTCCACATCGATACCGGCCTCGACCGCGCAGCCGGCAGACGGCGGCTCATACCAATAGCGTGCCGCAGCGAGAACCCGAGAACGGGTTTCGTGCTGCCTCAGACTCCAGATATGACTACGTACGTTTCCCCGGGGAAGGACTGCGGAACATGACTGCCACTGCACAACGTCCGGCAGAAGTGTCCGCGGCATGCGAGCCCAATGCGCCGATGGTGACCTTGCGCGAGCGGATCGGCCGGCAACTCATCGCACTGGGTCAACGAATTGCCGGCACCAACGCTGCAAGCGCCACCGCTGCCACCGGCAACGATCGCTTCGCCTCGCTTGCCTCGATGATCCCCGGCGTCGTCTATCAGCGGATCGTCAAGCCCGACGGCGACATCCGCTATACCTATATGAGCGAGGGCGCCCGCGAAATGTTCGGCGTCTCGCCCGACGAAGTGGTGGAAGACCCGGAAGCCCTGTTCCGCACATATAGTGAAGACTACAAGGCCAACTTCCGCCAGCGTCTGATCGCAGCTTCCAAAACGCTGAACACATGGGATGTCGAGGCGTCGCTGGTCGGGCCCGATGGGCAGATGCGCTATACGCACGCGATCGCCAAGCCGGAACGGCTGCGCGACGGCTCGGTGCTGTGGACCGGCCTCATCCTCGACGCGACACGCATCAAACAGGCCGAAGAAAAGTTGAAGGCGGCCAACCGCTCTGTCGAAGCCGCCAACCAGGCCAAGTCGATGTTCCTGGCGAACATGAGCCATGAGATCCGCACGCCCATGAACGGTGTGCTCGGCATGACGGACCTGCTGCTCAAGACCGATCTCGATGGACGCCAGCAGCGCCTGCTTTCAACGCTGAAGCATTCGGCGCAGACCCTGCTCGCCATCATCAACGACGTGCTCGACATCTCGCGCATCGAGGCTGGCCGGTTCGAGCTGGAATGCGAGAACTTCGACCTTCACCGCTGCCTCGAGGATGCCATCGATCTGTGTGCGAGTGCCGCCTACAAGAAGGGGCTGGAGATCAGCCTGATCGCCGAAGGCGGGCTGCCGGTCATCGTCAAGGGCGACGTTGGACGGCTGCGGCAGGTGCTGATCAATCTCGTCGGCAACGCCGTGAAGTTCACCCAAGCTGGAGAGGCGACGCTGCGCGCGTACTCCGGTCCGATCGAGAACGGCCGAACGACCGTGACGATCGAAGTGATCGACACGGGCATCGGCATCGGCGCCGATGCCAAGGAAAAGCTGTTCGCGCCGTTCGCACAGGCCGACAGTTCGATCAGCCGCAGGTTCGGCGGAACCGGCCTCGGCCTCGCCATAACACGCCATCTCATCACGCTGATGGGCGGGTCGGTCGAACTCGACAGCGAATTGGGCCGAGGCACGAAGGTCACCGTGAAATTGCCATTGGAGGTGATCTCACAGCGCCGCGCCACGGTTCAAGCCGAACCGCTCAGCGACCAGCGCATTCTGATCGTGGACGACCGCCCGCGTGTACGCGAGACGATCGCGTCCAAGCTGCACGGCACCGGGGCATTGCTGTCTTTCGCGGGTTCGGAAGAAGAGACCGTCTCGGCTCTCCGGCGCGCAGCACTGGAAAAGCGGCCCTACTCCGCGGTGATTCTCGACCGCCTGCAGCCGGGGACGGACAGCCTCGATCTGTCCGAGAAGCTGCAAGCCGGCCTGTCACCAGGGCAAACAACCCTCATCAACGTGGTGTCGATGAACTGGCGCGGCACCAGCGAGCAGTCAAACCTGATCACGTTGTCCAAGCCGATCCGGCAGAGCGATATCCTGTCCGTGCTCCGTCACCGCCTGCCGCTCCACCAAAGGAAGAGTGCGGTGCAACAGGACCCGGCTCGAGACGTGTCACTGGTCCCGTCCCCCGCGGTGAACCTACGCCTGAAGGTACTGCTGGCGGAGGACAATCCGGTCAACCAAGAGGTCGCACGCGAATACCTTTCGGGCTTCGGGTGCTCCGTGACCGTCGCTCAGGACGGCGCAGAAGCGGTCGAATTCCTCACCCGAGGCAGCTTCGACATCGTGCTCATGGATTGTCAGATGCCGGTCATGGACGGGCTGTCGGCGGTCCGTAGCCTGCGGGAACTCGAGCAGCGCGAACAAAGACCGCGGATGCCTGTGATCGCGGCGACCGCGAACGCCTACGATAGCGACCGCGTCGATGCGCTGGCGGCCGGAATGGACGACTACCTGGTGAAGCCGTTCAGCGACACGGCATTGCTCGAAATGCTCGAGAAGTGGCAGGAAGCCAGCCCGCGCAAGGCGGCGAACGCGCCCCTGCGCCGCGCAATCAAGTCAAAACCGTGACTTCTTGCCTATGGACGAGATCGGCAGGACAGACTAGATAATCAAGGACGCATTGCAGCGCAACAATTCATGCTGCAAGCGCTCTGGTCAGTTCCCGGCTTCATCGGGGGCAGTCCAGTCCAGGTCGAATGCAACGTCAGGTTGCGGGTACGCGGTGGGGTCGAAGGCGATGGCCGGGCACAAGAAGCTCTACGTCAAGACGTTCGGCTGTCAGATGAACGTCTACGACAGCGAGCGCATGGGCGAGGCCCTGGCGACCGCCGGTTACGTCGCGACCGACGACGTCGGCGATGCCGAGCTGATCGTGCTCAATACCTGCCACATCCGCGAGAAAGCGGTCGAGAAGGTCTATTCGGATCTCGGCCGCCTCCATCAGCTCAAGCGCCAACGGGCCGAGCAAGGCCTCGAGACCCTGATTGCTGTGACCGGCTGCGTCGCCCAGGCGGAGGGCGCCGAGATCATCGCCCGGGCGCCCCAGGTCGGCCTCGTCGTGGGTCCGCAGAGCTATCATCGCCTGCCGGATCTCGTCGCCAAGGCTCTTG
>CAMDMH010000120.1 GCA_945901835.1 Devosia equisanguinis
CTGGCTCGAGACTGAGCCTTGGCCACCCTGGTTCTCGCGAATGGCGCTGATGTTCCAGAAGGAGGTCGCCGAGCGCATCGTGGCGGCTCCGGGCACCAAGGCCTATGGCCGGCTGTCCGTGATTGCTCAATGGAGATGTGAGGCGGAAATCGCACTCACGCTCAACCCCTCGGCGTTCACGCCGCCGCCGAAGGTCGAAAGCGCCGTCGTCGATTTCGTTCCGCGCAAGATCTTATCGCCGATGTGCGACGTCAAAGTGCTGGGGCGAGTGACAGGTGCCGCGTTCGGCCAACGACGGAAAATGCTGCGTTCGACGCTGAAGAGCGTTACCCAGCGGCCGGAGCAGTTGCTCGAACAGCTAGGAATCGCCGGCGACCGAAGAGGTGAGACGCTCTCGGTCGCGGAATTCGCCAGGATCGCGGCGGCGATCTAAATCAGGAAGACCCAGATCGCCGCTCTTCCGGCCCAACGCGCCTGCTAAGCCGAAGGCTTCTTGGCGGCTTCCGCCTCCCGCCGTTTCTGTGAGCGCCGATCGAGCATGTTGAGCGACTCGACCAGCACCGAAAACGCCATGGCCACATAGATGTAACCCTTGGGGACGTGAGCACCGAAGCCTTCTGCGATCAGAACCATGCCGATGGTCAACAGGAAGCCCAACGCCAGCATCACGATGGTCAGTTTGTTGTTGATGAAGTTCGCCAGAGGCGTTGCCGCGCCTCTCCTCGACTCTACTGCTCGGCGCGTGTGTGAAGGCGTCGATCATCGGCACGACATCCTCGTCGTAGCCGACGTATTGCGCGCGCGGAATCCATCCGTCCGTCGCCACTTGCGCATCACGCAGCGACGCCGGCGGCGGCTGCACGATGAACGGTGCATCGCCCCGCTTGGGTTGTAGATCGATAGAGAAGCGCTGCGTATCGAAGGGATAATTGCCCAGATCCGGCTCGAACACGAACCGCCCCGTCACCTTGTAGATCCGCATCGTCTCGGGATAGGCGTCGCTTTTGCCACCGCCGTGGATCACCTCGATCGTAATCTGACGCCCGTTGGTGCGCGGATCGAGATAGGCGTTGGTGAAGTCGATCTGCTCGATCGAAGTGCCGCCATCGCGCATCGAAAGATAGAACTCGGCAAAGAACGTCTTCTCGTTGTCCTCGACGCGATGGGCACGGATGAGGTCGATATCGGCATAGAGCGTTTCGATCGGCCTGAGGCTGCCGTCTGTCACCCGCACGAACTGCATCGGCGCGAGTTGCGTCCGCCCGAGGCCCCGCGGCTGGATGACGACGAACGGCGTGCGCACCGCAGCTCGCGCCTCCTGGTGGAACGACCAATTCTCGAAGCTGCCCTTGAACGAGCCGCGCCCCGCAGCAAAGCTCGTGTTCAGATCGCTCAGGATAGACCGGCGCAACGTTTCGATGTCGGCCGTAGTCTCCGCGCTGCGGGCGGCAGCGGCGACGAGTGCCACCATGTCGGCGTACTGCGCACCGATGCCGATGGCGCGCATGTTGGTACTCGACAACGGATTGGCCGGCTCGCCCTCCGGCCGCGCTTTGCATTCGCCCTTGGCCCACCCCGGTGCGGCCTCGACCTTTTTGCCTTCGAACACCCACGTCTCCGGACTGTCCTTGGAGATGAGCTTGCGTAGCCGGTCACTATCGGCCTCCGGCAACCGGTCCCACGCCAACTGGTAGATCGCGTTGGGATAGGACTTCGCGACATCCGGCGGCAGAGCATCGATCCGCCCTGCGAGAAAGACCGACGGTGCGCCGCCCGCTGACGACAGTGCCTTCATCAGTTCGCCGGCCCGCGCGTTGCCGAGCCCGAGCACGAGAAGATCCGGCCGCTTATCCCGGACTTCCGCGATGACCCGCTCGATCTCCAGACGCTCTAGTGGCGCGTTTCCTTTCGCGTCCAGGCGGACATCCGTTACGAGCCGCCCCTCGCCGAGCGAGCGCTTCAACCCATCGCCCATGGTGCTGCTGAAAACCGCGTCCTTGAGCCCGACGAACGCTGGCCGTTCCAGGCCCATCCGGCGGATGAACTGCACCATTACCGGCAACCGCTCGTCTTCCTGCGAGGCACGCGTCGTGAACACGCTAGGGAAGCGCTCGAAGATGCTGTTGACCGACAGATCCGACAGGAAAGGGATCGAGGTCGCGCTCAATTCCTTTTCGAGCGCGTAGAACGCTTCCTTGGCGCGGCCAGAATTGGAGATCCCGATCATGGCAACCGTCTGCGGATCGGAGAGTGCGGCGCGCAGGTTCGAGGTCGTCCGCTTGGGATCGCGCTCGTCGTCGTAGAACTTCAGAGCGATCTGCCGGCCCGCAATTCCTCCCTGCTTGTTGACGCGGTCCCGTTCCTGGCTCGCCAGTCGCGTAATCGCGGCGATGTCGCCGGGATCGAAACAAAGATCGCTACGCGAACTCGTGAAGATCGCGATCGACATCGGCGGCCGGCTGGCCGCGATCGCCTTGTCCTGTGCCGCCGCGCCGCGCGCCAACCCCAGCACCACGAACAAGACTGCCAATACACGCGCAATCGAAGGAAACACCACGGCCGGCCCCCAAGCATCGGAGTTGTCTGGAGTGCAAGGAACCGCAAACCACGGCATTCAAATGGCAACGAGCAAAAGTCGCTGATGTGACGTGACTTTCAGGCCACGTTCCCGAGCCGCACCGGCTCCATGTCGCGCCCGATCACCTTGTGTGCGGCAACCGGAATGTTGGCCCGGCATTGCGCGATGAACGCCGGATCGATCCGCGCGCAGGCAAAACCCTCGCCGTCGGAAACCTTGGAGATCACATGCCCCCAGGGATCGGCGACCAGCGAATGCCCGTAGGTGAAACGCCGCTCATTACCGGGTGCGAGAAACGATCCACACTGGCCCGGCGCGACGAAGTATGTCTCCGTCTCGATCGCCCGCGCCCGGCAAAGAACTTCCCAATGGTCCTTGCCCGTCTGCAGCGTGAAAGACGACGGCAGCGCGATCACCTGCGCGCCCCTGGCCGCCAGCGCCTGGAACAGCTCGGGAAAGCGCAGGTCATAGCAGATGGCGCATCCGATCCGCAGCCCCTCGCAATCGTACGTCACGACCTCGCGGCCCGGTATGACGCCTGCACTTTCGCGATACGCAGTGCCGTCGGGCAGCGTGATGTCGAATAGATGGATCTTGCGGTAGACGGCGACTTCGCGACCGGCGCGATCGAACACAACGCTGGTGTTGTGGACCTTGCTCTCGCCCTTCGCGCGCTCGAGCACGGACCCCGAATGCACCCAGATCTTGTGCTTGGCCGCGAGTTCCTGCGCCGCCTCGTACGCAGCGCCGCCTGGAATACTATCACCGTTCGCGACCTTGTCGGCGGTCGTGCCACCCGCCCAGTTCCAGTGCTCCGGCAGACAGACCCAGTCCGGCCCCTCGAAATCGACGGCCCGTTCGATCAATCCCCGCGCCTTCGCGATGTTGGCGGCGACGTCGCTGACCGAATTCATCTGGATGACGGCGATTTTCATGGCAGCCTCGCATTCAGTGTTGCGAAGACTGTTCCTAGAGCATCATCCGACCTGACGGAATCGCATTCGCGATTCCCAAGTCCGATCAAGATGCTCTAGCATCGTAAGACTAGAGCAGTTCCATCCGATCATTCGATCGCAATGGCGACCGCGTGTGATCGGATACTTCTCCAGCACGACGCGTCGAGCATGCTCCAACCAACAGCCATCGAGACTGAAGCCTGCCCGTCAGAGCGCGCGAGCGCGGCGCTTGCGGGCGTTCTTTTTCTGCGGCCCAGCCTTCGCACCGCCGTCTGCGTTCCGCTCATAGCGAATGCACGGCAGAATGATGATCTCGCAGGGCCCGCGCTGACCAGAACCGGCCACCGCACGCCGACAGCTCTTCCGCGGCACTTCGAACTTCAGAATGATACCCATGACCCGATCCAGGGGTTCCCGCTCGGCCGACGGACGATGCACTCCAGGCACGTACCGATCGGCGCGCGACCACGATGGCCCCGCGAAGCAATACGACTACAGATCCATCTAAGAATTAGTGAAAGACGCCGCCCGACCGTTAAGGTTCCGTCGACTGCGATTGCAGCGCCACACAGGAACCGTCACCTCTCGCGGCAAAGCCTTGTTATGTCGCGATTTTCAATCGTCCAGAAAACTGCGTCCTTCGCGATCCTCGATCTCAACCACCCAGAGGTCGGGATCGTACTCGACCTGCCGCACCAGATAGGCCTCGGCCTCCGCGTCGGGCACACCCTGCGGATCGAGGTGGGGCGCCAACGCCGCGTCTTCGGCGATGACGTCGAAACTCGCAGGCCGAGGCCCGAACAGGCGCGCCCGCCCATCGAGCGTGGCGACCTTCACATAGAGCGCGCCGCGGTCGCCGTCGCCTCGTCGCATCACGAAGGCCGACGCGCCGCCTGCACTGCAGCGGCGCAGTAGCGCCTTCACCCGAAGCTCGGTTGCGATCCGCATCGGCACGCGATTAGTCCCAATCCACCCGTGTGGCAACCATCGTCAGCCCGATCGTGACTTGAACGCGGCCATGCTGCGCTGGATCTGGAGGACCAGCTGCGCGGAAACACGTCCCGTCTGCGCCATCCCGTTCTCGCGCTCGAACGCGCGGATGCCCTGCGTGAACTCGACCGTCAACCGCCCCTCGACCTGCCCGACCGAATAACCGAGCGCCACCAGCTTTTGTCTGATGTCGCGGATCAGCTTGTCGGCCGCCGAACCCTGAACCACGCCTAAACCCTGTGCCGACGCCTGCGCCGCACGCCACGATGGCCCGACGATCAAGTCCTGCACCAGCGCTTGCGTCGGCTCTCCCGTGATCGGCAGCGCCTGCGCCTGCTCGTAGGCGACGATGGCTGCATGAACCAGCGGACTGACCTTCCCGTCGAGCTGGCCGGGATAGAGATTCAAGTCCTTGAGCTCGCGCTGGATCACACGCACAGTGTCGGCCACCTGGTCCGCCGGGCGCGAAGCAGCGCCGCCGGCTGCCACCGTGGCAGCGTTCGCCCGGTGCGTCCGGGTCTCCGCGGTCTGCGCCGCGCCACCGACTGGCCGCGACTGGAACAGGAGGAGGTTGGCCAGCACGCTGGCACTCATGGCCACGAACAGCCAACCGTAGGTCTTGACCCGTTGTGGAGACATCTTGCGCTTCCTACTCGACACGCCCACGCAAGAGGCATGACCTGCCCGCTTGCCAATCCGGCACACCCTTTATCCAAAGCTGCAGGTTAAAAATCCGTTAACCTCGAAGATCCGCGCACAGATAGATCCAATTTGAGCCGAGTTTTCCGGTCGATCTCGAATGAACCGTAAGCCAGATGCGCTAACGTTACCTCGGCGTTGAGATCCGCCCATACGATCGGAGCCCATGCGATCGAACCGGAGGAATTGCCATGTCTCTGATCCGTGCCACGCTGATTCTGGGTGCAGCTGTAATGCTGCTCCCCGTCGATGAGAAAAAGCAGGCCGCATTCTCCGTCACCGCCACGAAAGCTGCGGCTGAAACCGCCACGTTCTGCGATCGCAACGTCCACACCTGCGGTGCCGGCCGTGAACTGTGGAGCTTGTTCCTTCACAAAGCCGAATACGGCATCGAACTCGGCGCCCGTCTCGTTCGCGAGCAATTCCTGCGCGCAGATTCGAGCGAACAGTCACCGTCGTCGGCTTCATCACAGCGCATTGCGCCACATGCCACCGCCGCCGCGCCGTACCGCCACGAGACGCTGCCCAACCAGGCCTCCTACCAGAACGACCCGGCGCAGCCTCGCCGGTCCGCCTACCCGATGGATCATCCTCCGCGCTGGCGCTGACCTCTGCGACGCTAAGCGCTTGTCAACTTCCGACCCTACCCTTGCGGATCGCTACTCTCGCACTCTATGTGGGGTGATACCGCCACCCTCCTGCGGCGGCGCACCGAGTGTTCCGGCTCAGACATTTGCTTCCCACTGCATGGTGGTAGCGGGCAAAAGTTAGAGCCAAGCGGAACACTAGTAACATCATGATTATAGTGTAACTTTTGCATCTGACATCTGCCTCCGAGATCAGCAGCGGGCGGGTACCAGATGTCAGATGCGCTACAACAGCGGTTCCGGCGGTTAACGCATGTCGCTCGAAGAGATCAAATCCAACTTCGCGCTCCTCGATGATTGGGAGGACCGCTACCGCTATGTCATCGAACTCGGCCGGATGCTCCCGCCGCTGGATGACGCCTTCAAGACCGAATCCACCAAGGTACGCGGCTGCGCCAGCCAGGTCTGGCTCGTCTCCCGCCAGATTGCGTCCGAAAGCGGCAGCCCTCCACGGCTCCAATTCCAAGGCGACAGCGACGCCCTGATCGTGCGCGGCCTCGTCGCTATCCTCCTCGACGCGATCGACGACAAGCCCGCAGCCGAAATCCTCGCGATGAACCTGCCCCAGCTGATCGCCGAACTTGGATTGAAGGAAAACCTGACGCCGCAGCGATCGAACGGCCTCGCATCGATGGTCGCCCGCATCAAGGCCGACGCGACGGCAGCCGCCGGCTCGACAGCCTGAGCGCCCGGCAGCGTCGCTAATCCCCGCTTACCGGCTCCGCCAATGAAACCTCCACCGGCGCAACCCAGAGACGCACCCGCGCCGGCGCACTCTGCTGATGGCGGTCGAGCCCGTAGTGACGGGCCAGTTGCGCCAACCCCAATTGCAGGACCACTTTGCCGGCCCGCTGCGGCCAGCCGCCGTTCCGCTCGGCCTGCTCGATCCCCTTGAGGAAACAGCACACGTCGAGCAGCATGCCCGACAACTCCGGCCCGACCGCCTTGAGCGCCAGTTCGACCCGCTGCCGCGCGGCCACGACGACATCGGCCATTTCCATTCCTGCGCCCGGTGCACCACGAGCCTGCCGCGACGGCACCGCGCCGGCGTCCCACGATGCGGTCACTCTCGGAGTCATGTGCCCGCGCTCGAAATCCGCCCGCAAGCGCTCACCAGCCTCGAACTCGATCGCGGAAATCATCGGCTTGCCCGCCTTGTCGCGACGCTGCCGCAACCAGGCGAGTGGGCTCTCGCGACTGTCGTAACCCGGCGCCACCGCGGCATTTGGCTGGCACTGATGCTCCGCCTTTACCGGCGGCACCATATCCCGCGCTGACGGAACACTGGTGGCCTGGGGCCGGTTCAGGTGGTTGCGCAACGCCGTCGCCCCGCGACGCGAGATCACGAACAGATCAGCCTCCGCTGCCCGGATCCATCCCGCGTCGAGCATTCCCAGAAATTCCGACGGCGATATTCGTTCGCCGATCCGCCGACGGTCGGAATGCTCGATGAACCCTGCCCCATCCGCACCGCGCTTCATCGTCGCTCCGCGCCGCGCAAGCGCCTTCATGCGAGCAACCAACAGACCGGCATTGCCGGAAGCAGCGTCTGCCATGCCCAAACTCCAGATTGTCGAAAAGTTCTCGTTCTTGAGGGGATCAACCCAACCCGGACCGGCCCATCCCGGACCGCCCCACCTTCAGGACGCCCCGCATGTCGGGGAGAACGAACCGGTCTCTCCCAGCGCGCAGGAACCGTTGACGGCGCGAACGATCAATTCGAGCAGCACCACCGCCTCGTCGAAGTCGGGATCGTCGCGCCGGATCTCGACCACGCCGCAAGCGTGGGCGACCGTAGTCCGGTCCCGCTCGAACAGCCGTCCGACTTCCGTCAGACTCAAACCGTAGCCGACATGCGCGATGTACATGGCCACCTGGCGGGCGAGAGCGATCTTGGCCCGGCCCCGTGTCGCCCGGCGGAGTTGTTGGGGTTCGACCGCGAAGACGTTGGACCCGACGTCTTCGATCAATCCACGCAGGCGCGTCGGCCTGCACGCCTGGATCTGGCTGTGTTGCAACACCAGACGTTCCGAAGGTCGCAATCCGGCCTCTGGCCGCGAACGTGGTGCCAAATCGACTTTCATCTGGATGCCCCATTCACGCCGATCGCCTCGCCGCACAAACCAGTCTCGAACCGACTTCAACCGTGGACGAGT
>CAMDMH010000121.1 GCA_945901835.1 Devosia equisanguinis
GCCGAGGCCGTCATGCTCGGCCAACCGATCTACATGCTGATTCCCGAGGTCGTCGGCGTGAAGCTCGTCGGGAAGCTCCCTGAAGGCGTCACCGCCACCGACCTCGTGCTGCGCGCGACCGAGATGCTGCGCAAGAAGGGCGTGGTCAACAAGTTCGTCGAGTTCTTCGGCCCGGGCCTCGACGCCATGGCGCTCGCAGATCGCGCGACCATCGGCAACATGGCGCCGGAGTACGGTGCGACGTGCGGCTTCTTCCCGGTCGACGCCGAGACGATGGCTTATCTGAAGATGTCCGGGCGCGACGATCACCAACTCGCGCTGGTCGAGGCTTATTCCAAGGCGCAGGGCCTGTTCCGCACCACCGCCACGCCCGATCCGGTCTGCACCGATCTGCTCGAACTCGATCTCGGGGATGTCGTTCCCTCGATGGCGGGACCGAAGCGTCCGGAAGGCCGCGTTGCGCTCGAGAAGGTCAAGGCTGGTTTCGCCGAGGCACTCGAGAAGGAATACAAGAAGCCGGGCGAGATCAACAAGCGCGTCAAGGTCGAGGGCCGGGACTGGGATCTGGGGCACGGCGATGTCGTGATCGCCGCGATCACGTCGTGCACCAACACGTCGAACCCGTCGGTGCTGATCGGCGCGGGCCTACTCGCCCGCAACGCGATCGAAAAGGGCCTCACGCAGAAGCCGTGGGTCAAGACATCGCTGGCGCCTGGAAGCCAAGTCGTGGGCGCCTATCTGGAGAAGGCCGACCTGCAGAAGTACCTCGATCAGATCGGGTTCAACCTCGTGGCGGTCGGTTGCACCACCTGCATCGGTAACTCCGGTCCGCTCAACGAGGAGATCTCGAAGGCGATCCACGACAACGGCCTGATCGCCGGCGCCGTGATCTCCGGCAACCGCAACTTCGAAGGCCGCGTCAGCCCCGACGTGCAGGCGAACTACCTCGCTTCGCCGATGCTGGTCGTCGCCTATGCGCTCGGCGGCACGATCAACATCGACATGACCACGCAGCCGATCGGCAAGGGCAAGGACGGGCAGGACGTATTCCTCAGGGACATCTGGCCGTCCAACAAGGAGATCGCGGACTTCATCGTCAAGAACGTTACGCGTGAGCTGTTCCGCGAGAAGTATGCTGACGTGTTCAAGGGCGACGCCGACTGGGCCAAGATCAAGACCTCGACGGGCCTCACCTACGCCTGGAACTCCGGTTCCACGTACGTGCAGAACCCGCCCTACTTCGAAGGTATGACCAAGGCTCCGCAGCAGGTGAAGGATATCGAAGGCGCGCGCATTCTGGCGCTGCTCGGCGACAAGATCACCACCGATCATATCTCGCCTGCCGGCAATATCACGCGGGCAGGCCCGACCGGCAGCTATCTGATGGAGCGGCAGGTAAGGCCGGCCGACTTCAACCAGTACGGCACGCGCCGCGGCAATCACGAGGTGATGATGCGCGGTACGTTCGCCAATATCCGCATCAAGAACTTCACGACGCAGGATGCAGCCGGCGCGGTCAAGGAAGGTGGCTGGACGAAGCACCAGCCATCCGGCGACACGATGTACATCTTCGACGCGGCCGAGCGATACAAGACCGAAGGCGTGCCGCTCATCGTGTTCGGCGGCATCGAGTACGGCAACGGCTCTTCGCGCGACTGGGCGGCGAAGGGCACGCTGCTGCTCGGCGTTCGCGCCGTCATCGCGCAGTCGTTCGAGCGTATCCACCGCAATAATCTCGTGGGCATGGGTGTCGCGCCCTTCGTCTACGAGCAGGAAGGGACGAGCTGGCAGTCGCTCGGGCTCAAGGGCGACGAGACGATCAACATCCGCGGTCTCGCGGACGTGAAGGCGCGCCAGAAGATGATCCTCGAGATCATCTCGAAGGACGGGGCGAAGCGGGAAGTGCCGGTGATCTGCCGGATCGATACCGCTGAAGAGCTCGAGTACTACCGGAACGGTGGCATTCTGCCGTACGTCCTGCGAAATCTGGCTGCGGCCTGATTTCCGGTTCGATAGCTTGGGGGCCCGGCGATGCGCCGGGCCCTTTCGCTTTGAATGGCAGGTCGTTACCTGTAGCTGATGCATCACACGAAGTGCACTTCTGCATCACCCATTCGTGACTGGCTTTTTATTGCGCACGGGATCATATCAAGCCTACAAACTTACATTCGGAAATTCCTCGACGATAGGACGGCTCATGCGGTTTCGGGCACGGCTGCTGACATTTCTTGCATGTGCCTTCATGGCACCGGCAGCGTCGGCGCAGGTCCCTGAAAGTGTTGCTCCCGCAGGTTCGACGTCCGTTGGTTTGACCGTTGTCGAGCTTTTCACGAGCCAGGGGTGCTCGTCGTGTCCGCCGGCGGATGCACTGCTGAAAACATTGATCAAACGCCCGGAGATCATGCCGCTGTCGTTGGCGGTCGACTATTGGGATCACCTGGGCTGGAAAGATACGCTCGCCAGCCCGAAGAATTCGGCGCGGCAGAAGTCGTATGCGAAGTCGCTCGGGACAGGGAACGTGTATACGCCGCAAGTCGTCGTCAATGGTCTCTGGCAAGCTATCGGCAGCAACAAAGCCGACGTGGAGAAAGCGATCCTGAAGGCATCGCAGCGCGTCGTTGTTCAACCGATCGCTCTCGATGCCGTGAGCGACAACAAGCGCGTGACGATCCAGGTGGGGTCTGCGAAGGACACCGTGCCCGCGACCGTGTGGCTCGCGATCGTGGCGCCATCGGTCGATGTCGAGATCAAGCGAGGGGAGAATCGCGGCAAGGCGCTCGGCTATCACAACGTCATGCGTGATATCACGCCGATCGGCATGTGGTCGGGCAAGCCGATGAAGATCGAGCTACCGTTGAGCGCGATGATGCAGAATGGCGACCGCTGTGCGGTGCTTCTGCAGGCCGACGAAGGCGGCCGGATCCTCGCTGCGGTCTGGATGACGCCCTGAGGTTAATCCAAACAACCGGCACAGTGCCAAAAAAGTTCGGCGGTCCGGTGCTCGCCGTTCCGCCGATTTGGAAGGTGAAGAAAGCATTGTCTCAGGCGGCCCGGAGACCCGCTCTACTCCAGGGGGCTGGGGGCTGAGGATCCGGAGCTTTGCCTTCGTCTCCGGGCCGCGAGACAGTTAAACTTATGACGGGCATTTCTGGCGGCTTCGCGGCTGCGGCAAGGTGAAGTCGCGGCATTTCAGATTTCTCGTCGGTGGCCTGCGCTCGAGCAGCGGGTTTCCAATCCGAGCGCGCGGGTCCGAGCGCGCGAGGGTCTTGCAATCGGCCGCGCTTCACGCGAGACTATTACCGTCTCATGACGGGAGGCGCGCGTTTGAGCGACACTGATCCGATACCCTTGCGCCCGCGCACCGCAGGCGAAGCGAAGTCTGTGACCCGTGGGCCGGGTTGTTATGGAAGCGAGCATGCGGCGGCGAACCAGCCGGCGGCGAAACAAGTCGCGTTCAGCCGCTTGGAGCTGATGGAGATCCTCTCGCTCTACGGGCGGATGGTTGCTGCGGGCGAGTGGCGCGACTATGCCATGGATTTCGGCGCGCAGAAGGCAGTGTTCTCGGTGTTCCGCCGGGCGACCGAATATCCGCTCTACACGATCGAGAAAAACCCTCAGCTCGCGCGCAAGCAGGGCGCTTATGCGGTGGTAGCGCCGAATGGGTTGATCCTCAAGCGCGGTCCCGACCTGAAGCGTGTGCTGGACGTGCTCGACAAAAAGCTGCGGCCGGTCCAATAGGCGCGAAAATCTCTCTGTTCAGGCGGGCGTCGTATCGCCGGAACCGAGCGGGCGCTGCATCGTCACGCTGTCGATCCAGCGGCCGAACTTGAAGCCCACCGAATGTAAGGTGCCGGCGAACGAGAAGCCCGCGGAGCGGTGGAGCGCGATCGATCCGAACTGGCGTGAGTCTCCGATCACGGCAATCATCTGCCGGAATCCACGCTCCTCCGACGCCAGGATCAGTGCATCGAGGAGGGCGCGGCCGACGCCTTCGCGTTGGGCAGCCTCTGCGACATAGATGGAGTCTTCCACGACGAACCGGTAGGCCGACCGCGTGCGGTGAAGGTTGACATAGGCGTAGCCGATCACCTGACCGGCGCGCTCGGCGGCGAGATAGGGAAATCCCGCAGCTGAGATGACTTCCATGCGTTGGAGCATTTCGGCCTCGGATGGCGGGTCGATCTCGAATGTTGCGGTGCCGTGGAGAACCGCTGGCGTGTAGATCGCGGTGATTGCCGGGATATCGGCTGTTGCCGCGGGGCGGATGACGAGGTTGCTCATGCGGGCATGCTTATCGCTGTAACCATCGAATGCAAGCAGTCGAGTTGACAGCTTTCGTGCAGGCTTTATCTCATCGTGGCAACTTCAAAGGGAGGGTGAGAAAGATGCTTTGCTTCAGGGATTGGCGGGCCGGTGCCACGGTTGCGGGCGCACTGGCGATGACGACTGCGATACTCGGCCCGGCAGCGCAGGCTCAGCAGCCGGCGGCCAGCGGCGGGCAACTCACGTTGATCGTCGGCTTCGGCGCGGGCGGATCGGCGGACAGCATCGCGCGTATCGTCGGCAACAAGCTCGGCGAGAAGCTCGGTCAGAAAGTAGTGATCGAGAACCGTCCCGGGGCCGGTGCGAACCTCGCCGCTCGCGCAGTGATCGCGGCGCCCGCCGACGGCAATACGCTGCTCGTGACGACGGCTGCGCTGCCGATCAACAACACGCTCTACAAGAACAAGGGCTTCGAGATCACCGATCTGCAAGCCGTTTCCATCTGTGCGACGACGCCGGAGACGATCGCCGTCAACAAGGACAATCCGGCGAAGGATCTGAAGCAGTTCATCGAGTTGAACAAGGGCAAGCGCGTCACCTACAGCACGGCCGGCGTCGGCACGGGTTCGCACATCGTCGCTGATTACTTCTTCAAGACGGTTGCGAAGATGGATGTCGCGCACGTGCCCCACAAAAGCGGCCCGGATGCCACCAATGCCGTGCTCGGCGGTCATGTGGACTTCATCTCGTCGTCGCTGTCGGGCTTCACAGCGCAGATCAACGCGGGGACACTGACAGGCATCGCGATCGCGACCGAGAAGCGATTCCCGGCGGTGCCGTCGGTGCCGACCTATGCGGAGCAGGGATTTGCCGGGATGGTGAAGTCGTCGTGGGCCGGGTTCTTCGCGTCGTCGAAGGCGCCGGCGGCCGTAATCGACGGACACGCCGCGGCCATCGCGGCGATCCTCAAGGAGAAGGATGTCAACGACCGTCTCGTCGCCATCGGTTTTGCGCCGATGTCGGGCACCAAGGCGGAATCGACGGCCTTCTTCAAGACGGAGTTGGAGGAGTGGGGCACGATGGTGCGGACGTTGGGCCTGTCCATCGAATGAGGTGAGCGGGGGGCAGCGCCAGCAGAGTCTAGCTCAGCTGGCCTTGCACTCGCGTTCACCCGTGGTGGCGTGGCGGGCGGCTTGTGCCGTGAGCCACGCCCGCAAGTCTTCTGGATCGTAGGGTTTCGCCAACACGTCGGTGTAGCCGTGCGTGCGGGCGAGTGCCGGCTCGTTCGTGGTGATGATGCGCGGCAGCGTGGAGCCGAGCGCTTCGTTGATCGCCTCGGCGCTGCGGCGGCCGGTGAAGGCGTCGTTGCGGGAAAGATCGACGACGATCGCGATCGTCTCGGGCAGGCGCGCGTTCAGCCGATCGGCTGCAGCCTTGGGATTGCGGATCGCGAGGCATTCGTACCCCCAATCCTCGATCAGCATCGCGAGCGCGGGCGCGACGCGGTTGTCGTCCTCGATCAGAATGACTACGGGGCGCGCGGCCGGGAGTGGTGATGCATGCTGCATGCGCTGTTTCGTCGGCCGCTCGAGCTCAGTCGAGATCGATTATTCCTATAACGGCGCATTGTTTCCATAGGCCAGTTTGCCTAGAACTTCGGCTGTTAATTGCCACTTTCCCGTACCCCGCGAGGTGCTTGCGGGGCATTCAACCGAAAGAGCGATGGTTGTTGCGATCGAGCTGAGGAATGACATCCCGTGGCGCGCGCTCAACCAGCGCTCTTTTTCTCGATTTCACGGCCGAGACGCCAGATTTCTTCCTCGATGCGGATGTCGGCGAGCATGCGGTCGATTAGCAGGCAGGTGCGGCGCCAGAGCTCGCTGTCGCGGCGGTAGTCGGCGGCGGCGAAGAAATCGCAGCGGCCGGCCTTGAACAGGTCCATGCCTTTTATTTTCGTCTTACCCTGCGGGTGAACGGCGATGGCATGGCCGCCGCTCTTCTTCATCACGGCCATCGACGGCACATCGGTGTCGCCGTCGCCGAAGTAGATCATGTGCGAGAACGGCACGGGGCGGACGTTCTCGGGCATGTGCTGGTTGATGCTGTGCGCGAGGTTCTCGACGCCCTTATTGATGCGGAACAGGTACTGCGTCTTGCCGGTGTCGGTGATGACGCGCTTCGGATACGGCAGGTCGTAGGCGTCGAACCAGTATTCGGACGCGAACACGTTGTGGAAGCGCTTGTAGATCGGCGTTCCCTCGATGATCTCGGCGAGCCCCGACGAGATCAGGTAGTGGCGCACGACGACGTGATTGCCCTGCGCGTGGCTTTCGACGTACGCCGTGATCTCGTCGAACCACTCCATGACGCCGGGAAATAGTTCGACCTGGCGGCCTTGGGCGACGAGGTCGGCCCGGTCGATGCGCACGCCGGCCGCTTTCGCCTTCTTGTAGAGCAGGTGCATGTAGGTGATGAGCGGATCGGCGCCCTGCTCGAGCGCGACCTTGTTGGATTCCGCCCAGAACGCCGCTGCATCGACGCCGATCTTGGGCAGGAAGGCGTATTCCTGCATCGGGCGCGGACAGAGTGTGCCGTCGAAATCATACACGAGCGCGATCGTCTTCTTCTCGTAGGCGTGCTTCTTGTCGTGCGGCTGCTTTTTGTCGGCAGTCTTCGTGTGGGGCTGGGGGCGTGGCTCAGCGCGCGCGGCGTGTGGCTTTGCAGTCGCCACTTCCTTGCGCGGGGCGCTGCGCGCGGAAACACGCTCTGCCATCCGTTCTGGCGCTGCTTCGCTGCCACGCGTTCTTTTGGCCACGCGTTCCATGACAAAGTCCCCACATGAGTTGCACGCCCAAGTCCAATCTGATTCGGCCGACAGAATGAAGGCAGTCGTGCCGGAGGGACGATGGATGGTGTGGGGATAAGTGGGGCGGTTCACGCAGCGTCGGCTACCCGCCTGCGACCGGTTGGGCATCTCGACATGAACGATCCGAAGGCTGTCGTAGGGCGGGTCAGCGGCGCCTCTTCGCGCTGCGTAACCCGCCTAGTCGCGGCGTGTCGTTGGTGGGTGCACGGCGGGTTACGTGATGCTGAAGGAGCATCGCTAACCCGCCCTACGGCCTCGCTCACTCCGGCAGGCCGAGCAGGCGGGCGGCGTTGCCGTGGGCGACGTCGGCGCGGAGGTCGTCGGCGAGCGGCGTCGTGTCCATGAAGCGGCCGGCGTTCTCGGAATCCTCGAACGGATAGTCGGCGGAAAACATCACGCGGTCGGCCCCCAGTGCGTCGATCGCGCAGCGCATCGGCTCGTTGGAGTACATGCCCGACAGCGTGACCCAGATGTTCTCGCGGATGTACTCAGACGGCTGCTTCTTCAGCTTGACGCCGTAGAGCTTGGCGCGGCTGTCGAAACGCCAGAGCAGGTATGGCAGCGTTTCGCCGAGATGGCCGAGGAACAGCTTGGCCTTCGGGAAGCGGTCGAAGGTGCCGCTGAAAACGAGCCGCAGCGCGTGGCTGCCGGTTTCGAAGCCCCACTCCCAGGTGGCGCGGCGGACGCCATGCACGCCGTCGAGCACGGGGGCGGGGGCGACAGGATCGGTCGGGTGGATATAGATCGGCGCACCGAGGGCTTCCGCGCGTTCCCACAGCGGATAGACCGAGGGGTGATCGAGGTAGAGGCCGCGGGTGTGACCGTTGATCATCGCGCCCTTGAAGCCGAGCT